>JAFTDG010000102.1 GCA_017454325.1 Desulfovibrio sp.
AGCATGGAGGAGTATGACACCAGTTCACTGGCGTTAACAAAGATATGCAGCACTCGGTCGCCGCCGGCCATGATTTCCGGCGTCAAGGCAGATTCCCCACCCTTGACATAGGCCTCTGCCAGGCCGGAGACGCGCCTGTTCCCTGCCACGGGCAGCAACCCTTCAGCCAGTCCCCGGAAGGTGGCGTTCATGCCGGTTGCGGCAGTATCCAGCACGATCATTGAATCATTGCGAATCTGATCGCGGATCATGGTGTCGCCCATCTTGTAGGCAATGCCCGACAGCAACGCCGTAGCCAAAACCACGGGAAGCAGGATGGACAGGAGCATTTTTGTCATTAGTCCCAACTTCATTACAGCCTCCTTACCTCTGTACGCATATGCGTCATATGCGGCCTCTTACGATGTGTCGGCGGCCGCCATCAGACCAATCCCTTGCCGACATGTCCCATTACCACACCGGCAAACAGCAGTCTTTCCTAACAGACACAACTGTACAGCCTGATGCAAACAGATTATCGGCACTATGAGGCAAAGCATTTAGGGAAGCTACGGATTTTTCTTCACTCATGGTAAAATATTGGGCTTCCCGGTTACAATGACAGATGCAATACCCCATTAAAATCTAGAATTTTTTAAGAATTTACAGGCCGTATGAATGCCTGTCAATATACTCTGCATAGATAACGCGTCGGCCGCACGGAACACGTAACGGCCGACATGACAGATAGCTTGTTGACAATCGATGGCTTGTTCAGCTTAGCGCATGCACCGCTGCGCAGTCCTTCGCACCCAACCCTGCGGCTTCGGCTCCGCGATAGCGGGCTAAGGCCACATCCAGCATGGGTGTTGCCACGTTAAGTGCATGGGCCATGGCGCAACCCAGACGCACATCTTTAAGAGCCAGGGTCAGGGCAAAGCGGGGGGGCTCATAGTCAGCGTGGGCCATGTTGGGGCCGCGTGCGTCCATCTGGAAACTGTGAGCTCCGGTGTCTGCCAGCAGGCGCAGCAGTGTATCGCCGTCCACTCCAGCTGCAGCGCCCACACGCAGGCCCTCACTGAGTACAGCCAGGTTGGCCATGCCTACAAGGTTGCTGATGAGTTTTACGGCACAGGCCGCGTCAACGCTGCCTACATCGTTGAATTGTCCAATAATGGGCCACACATCGGCAAGGGCCGCAATGGCCTTACGGTCACCGCCCACGAAGAGGGGTTCTTCTGCTTTTTCAGCATGGGCGGGAGTTTTGCCCAGTGTGCACTGCACATAGGCAATACCGCGTTTCCCTGCGGCTTCTGCCAGCGTATGGGCCGTTGCCGGGTCGATGGTGGAAAGTTCCACATGTACAGCCCCGGCACGCATATGCGCGTACGCTCCATCTGTCCCCAGCATCTTTTCCTGCACATGTTCTGGCAATGCCAGGCAGGTGAACACGACATCACAAGGTGCCATGTCAGCCATGCTCATGGCCGGGATACCACTCGTTCCTGCGGCCAGCGTTTTTTCCCTGCCTTCGGGGCTGCGGTTGTAGACATGCACGCGCTTACCGGCCCGAATGAGATTGCGAGCCAGCGGGCCGCCCATAACGCCCACTCCGATAAATCCGAATTCCATGCCTTTCCTCCGATCAAATAATAACAGAAACAGATGCAGCAGTGTTATGCTTTTGCGGCAGCAGCGGCTTCATAGGCCGCCAGGGATTCCCGCCCCAGCAAGTGAGCCAGGCATTCATGCCGTTCTATTGCGAGATTACGCCCTGCTGCCTTGGCACGGCGTATTTCCTCAGCATAGAGTGTCAATGTAGCCGGCGAGAGGGTTTCCAGCTCACAACGCAGATAGTGACGGAATATGCCTGTTCCACTGCTTTTGATTACATGGGGAAATTGCTTGCACGCTTCTTCCAGAAAAGCTGTTTCAGTGTCAGCAATTTCATCCAGCAGAGGGCTGTCATTCAGAGGAGGCAGGCGGTCGTCCATACGAGCATATTTTTCCACCATGAAATTGCGTCCTTCAGCCTCGGCATGGCGCAGGTCTTCCAGATAGGAGGCCAGCACCTCGTCATCATGCACTTCGTGTGTCATGCGCCGCATAACACGGAGGTTTCCGGGCGCTGCTGGCAGTCCGCCGTACCCCCTTCATTATTGACGGCCTGAAACATGGTCAGTTCACGTTCAATGATCTCATACAAAGCAGCCTTGCGGTCAAATTCTTTCAGCATTTCCATATCTCCTTGTCTCAGCTGTCTTTCAGGAAGATCGTATTTAGTCCTCGGCCCGCGCCTTGAGGCAGAGTTCCAGATTATCACGGTAGCCCTGGGCTTCGGCACAAGAACCCTTGCCTAGTTGTTCATACATATGCACTGCGGCACGCAGGTGTGCAGCGGCTTCATTCCAAACTCCGGCTGTGGCAAGAGCCACGCCCAGATTGCCGTGGGAAAAGGCCGTGTCTTCATGGATACCCTGCGCTTTTTCCCGTACGGCAAGTGCCTTGCGATG
>JAFTDG010000103.1 GCA_017454325.1 Desulfovibrio sp.
ATGAACAAACCACCGCTTTCTCCCATCAACGACTATGTGTTCAAACGCGTCTTCGGCGAACACCTCACGGTGCTTGCCGACCTGCTGCAGGCCGTGCTGGCCCTGCCAGTAACCGAACACGATATTTGCGTAATCAACTCTGTCTTTTCTGCTGACAAAAGAAATGACAAGCTGAGTTCCCTTGATCTTAAGGTGGAAACACGGGAATACGGCGTTATTGATGTTGAGATCCAGGTCGAAAACTACGAAGACCTCTGGAAGCGTTTTCAATACTACACAGCCCGCATGTATGTGGATCAGATACGCAGCGGTGATGACTACTCGAAGCTGACACGCGCCATATCCATCGTTATCGCAGATTTTGCATTTTTTACCGGTGATAGCGCGTACCATCACCGCTTCCGCCTGTTTGACATGCAAAATTGCGTTGAGTACCCAGGTTCCATCGAAATCAATATTATTGAAATCCACAAAAGGTGTGGCAACAGTTCAAAAGTCAGTCATTGGCTTGAATTCTTCGCAGCCCGCACGGAGGAGCAGTTTATGCAACTTGTACAGAATGACCCCGCAATGGAACAGGCATGGGGCGTTATTCGGGAAATGAGCGCTGACGAGCAGGAAAGGGCCGAAGCTGAAGCCGTTGAAAAAGCCCGCCGTGATATGGTAGCCCGGCTTCGATCAGCTGAGATGAAAGGGCTGGCAGAAGGCCGAGCAGAAGGAAAAGTGGAAGGGTTGGCGGAAGGGCAATTAGGCATTGTAACCTTTATGCTAAACCAGGGACGTACTGCTGATGAAATCAGTTCGCTAATCGGCCTTTCCCTTGATGCAGTCTCATCGCTTGTCACCAAGGCCAAGCCACTGCAATGATCACAACTGCACAACATACTCTCGCAATGGAACAGGCATGGAGCGTTATTCGGGAAATGAGTGCCGCGCCGACGAACTGAAGCGGGCCGAATCCGAAGCTAGCACGGTCCTTGCCGCCGATCCCCGGCAAGGTATCGGCTACATTGCCGCAAGACCGCGCATGGCCTTGTATATCGAATATAATGCCAGAATCTACGAAGTCTACCTGAATTTTTCTCGCCGAAAGACTAAGATGGACGCCACATCGTACTGGGATGAAATGATTATGGTTCTGGTCGCTGAACAGACTGCCAACAAAGAGCGCTGCATGGAGAACGAAAATGATTGACCAGTGAAGCTCTTGCGGCTATCCGATTGGGTTGGAGGTTACGAATGACAAAAGCAGATCTTATCAAGAAAATCGCCGCAAAATGTACCATCACAAATGCCATGGCAGAACGCACGCTCAATGCCATTCTTTCCACTGCCCAGGAGACCCTGGCAACGGAAAAATCATTCCCCCTGCCAGGCTTCTGCGTATTGAAAGTGCGTGGGCGCAAAGCGCGTTCCGGCCGCAATCCCCGCACTGGTGAAACCCTCACCATACCGGCCTGTAACGTGGTACAGTGCACCATGGCAAAAATGTTGAAGGATGCGCTCAATCAGTGAGCTACTCATCCTCTGCGCGTAACGCTGCCGTAGACCGTCTGCTGCAAGCTGCGCGTGAACAGCCTGAATACCCCAAGCTGTACCGGGAGTTCGTGCACTACACGGACCCAAAGAAACTTGCCTGCTTCACCGGTGGCGCCAAATGGGCACTGGATGTCAACATTGCCGAGTGGGTGCTGGCCAATACCGCCATACAGGCTCCTCTCGCGGGCACACGGCTGCTGCTTTTCAGGGTACGCCAACTTCGTGGATCTGTGCTTGTGCTTGAGAACGTCTTTGACCAACAAACGGTTACCGCAAAGTACCCGCGTATGCTGCCCCGCCTCAAACAAAACGAAATATGCGGGCTGCGCATCGTACCGCGAAGTGGTGGCTTTGTGGTCGGCTACGGCATCTACCGTTTTGTGCACCCTATCCAGACCAAGCTTGTAGACCAGATTCTGAAAGACGCTGCAAAGACCATCCCCACAAACGCAGACGACGAAACCAGAATGCTGGCTTTTATCAAAATCATTGAAGACTACATCATCCACACCTGGGTTGCCACCACCGCAGAAATTGAGAGTGCTGTGGCCCAAGTTACAAACGATGTTGTGCAGTGAACCTGCGCGATAACCAGGTCAAAGCCCTGCCCGAAACTCATTCGCGGCAGGGCTTTTTACGTTTATGGAGGGGGTGACAAATATGGCCCTACTAGCAGAACCGGCACCGGCTGCTGTCAAAGATGCCGGTGACCGGTAATCACAAGCAAAGGTGGCTGCTGGAGGGCTAAACCAGCAACCGCCTTTGACGGGTGCTCCCAGGTACCGGGGCACCCTTTTTTAGCCCCCTGTTCTTCCGTTATCCAATACCATGTAATAAACACTTAACTTCTATTGTATCATGCCTATAAGAAAATATATATTGATATATTTTAGTATTATTCCTTTTGATGGAGGAAGTATACCTATGCCTATGCTTTATGGTTATGTACGTGTATCTACGCAAGAACAGTGCTTTGACCGTCAGATTGATGAAATATTAAAAGAAAATGTTCA
>JAFTDG010000104.1 GCA_017454325.1 Desulfovibrio sp.
GTATCAGCACTGTTCATCGAAGCATCCTTGGCAGACAATCCCTGGGGAAACTCCCTCTTGCTCTTGCGACCCCATGCCGCAACCACAGGTAACAAAGGCAGAAATTGTGCCAAAAGAAACGCACATGATAGAATTACCAACAATATCACTTCGTTATGGAAATTATTGATTGGTGAACAGTAAGAAATTTTTAGCTTGCAGAGAGAAAACGGGGCAATTTTCTACTATAACGTAGAAAACATCACGCATTTTTTTCTTTGTGAGTAAGAACAAAACAAAAAACCGTGTGAATGACTGCAAACACACGGCAACTATATAAACTACATTTTTGTCATTTTTACGGATGACATAATCTATAAACTACATTTTTGTCGATTTTATTCTCCAGATGAGACGGATGCCAGGCAAAAAGATAGAACAAAAAGTAATAGATGCGGCGATGCAGCGAATTTATTATGCCTTTGTTCGACGAGCTCTGAACATCTTATAGTTGAGTTCATATTTTCGCAGGCGCAGTCCCATGACGCGTTCTGTCAACCCTAAACTCTGGGCTGCCCTACCCAGCTGCCCACCACTACATTCCAAAGCTTCCACAATAATAGCCCGCTCAAGTTCTTCAAGCTGTTCCTGCAGCGTACCTAATACGACTCCCCTTGATGACAGACATCCCTTTCCATCGCGGATCTGACAATTGTGCAGAGTTCGCGGTAAATGCTGCGGCAATACAAGTGTTTCACGACCGAGCATTAATACTGCTCTCTCCATGACATTTTCCAGTTCACGCACATTGCCTGGCCAGGCGTAGCGTTGCAGCATTCCCATAACGGCTAGGGAAAGGCGAGCCTCACCGCGTCCGTTTGCCTGAGCGAATTTTTTAAGAAAATGGTTGGCAAGTGGCAAAATGTCGTCCGTACGGGAACGCAAAGGTGGCAAAACGATGGGAAAGACATTCAGCCGGTAATAAAGGTCACGGCGAAAATTCCCCTGCTGTACCATTTCTTCCAAATCGCGATTAGTGGCTGTAATAATACGTACATCCACACAGTGTGTTTCCATGCCACCCAGACGCACAAAAACGCGTTCCTGCAGCACACGCAAGAGTTTTGCCTGAATCAATGGAGAAAGTTCCCCAACCTCATCCAGAAAAAGGGTACCTCCATCGGCCAGTTCAAAACAGCCTTTGCGCATGGCACTGGCACCGGTAAAGGCTCCGCGTTCATGCCCGAAGAGTTCACTCTCAATAAGATTTTCCGGCAATGCTGCACAATTCAGAGGGATAAATGGCTTACTCGCGCGAGGGCCAGCAGCGTGTATGGCGCGGGCAACCAACTCCTTACCCGTCCCAGATTCTCCCTGCAAGAGCACTGTGGTATTCGATGGAGCCACCTGAACAATCTGTTCATATACCACCTGCATTGCTTCGCAGTTTCCTACAAAACCACGCAAACGCAGTGGGTGGGGCTGTACGGCATCCATGTGCACTTGCGTTTCCAGAGCCACATGCCCCAAGAGGGTAGAAATGACGGTTAACAGTCGCATTTCATTGGCCAGCGTATCCTCGTCGGCCAGCAGACGATCCACGGAGAGCGCGCCCACCACCTGTCCATTGAGAAGAATGGGCACACAGATAAAGGAAACAGTTTCCTTGCCTAAATCGCGCGAACGCGTACGGTTAAGAAACAGAGGTTCCTCTGACACATCGGATATACACATGGGACGGCCAGTTTCAATGACCCGCCCTGTGATCCCCTCACCGCGCACATACCTCCCGCGCCGTGCTTCAACAGGAGTGAGGCCGTAAGCGGCCTCAATCCGTATTTCGCCACTGTCAGGGGAAACAAGCGTTATCGCCCCACGCATCATATGCAAATGTTTGGCCATGAGCTGCAGGGCAGCATTGAGAGCCTGAGCCTCGTCTATGGTGGTATTGACAACATTGGCGAGCTCATACAAAAGGCGTAACTGATCCTCACGGAAGGCGTCGGTTTCCTCCCCATGTACTGCCAAGGCGACTGTATTGTGTATGCCGTCGGTATGCATTTTATGCATATAATCATTCCTCCATCTATGAGCAATAGGGCATAACACGCCTTCATGGACTGTTCAGATGGACATTCATATGCACACGAGGTATGTAAAAAGAATGGATAAAAGCTACCATATCCTCAAAGCATCTCCCAAAGTCGAAAAATTTGGTAAGCAGGCAGCCTTACCGTCCTAGAAAGTAACAGATAAATTACGCTTTGTGCATGATGTATCAAAAAACGGCAATACAGCAACAGTCAAATCTGACGCAGCCATCAATCTACACCTGTATTAGAGGCTGTCCTCTGGCATGGCATGTTGTACTTTTGATCCTCTTTCTGTGCCTTACTCCGCTTTCCGCTCCACAGGTGGCAGCCCAGCCAATGCGCATTATTCTGGTGTGTAGTGGATCAAATGACGACTTTTACGATATCCTTACCAGTTTAACGCGAGAGCTCTATCTATTAGGCATTACCGAGCGTGCACCTCACAGCAATGTTGGCCGGAACAACGACTTAAAATCCCTGTGGCGATGGTTAAGTGACAACGCAGGGGGAACAAAGGTGCAATTTCTGGCGGATGGTTTCTATTCGGCAGACTTAATTGAAAAGAATCGGGCAGCAGTACAACAAGCTGTGCTCACTCGTCTTTCAAAATGTTGTGACGTGGATCTTATTCTGTCTTTCGGCACATGGGCTGCTCAAGATATGGTTGCACTGAATACGGAAGTACCTGTCGTAGCTTGCGGTGTCACCGACCCTGTGGATGCCGGTATTGTGCCCTCTGCAACGAATTCGGGAAAGCCCAACTTCACGGTAATCCTGGAACCGGACAGGTTTCTGCGACAGCTGGAGCTGTTTCACATGGTTTTTGCGTTCAAGCGGCTCGGTATCACCTATACGGAAACATCAACAGGTCGGAGCATAGCTGCCATTGATCAAATTGAAACCGCATGCAAACGGCACGGCGTGGAGCTGGTGCGCTGCAACGGTGACTTTTTCCATAATGCGGATAACAACCAGATTGCCGAACAACTGCTGCTGTGTCACAAAAAGTTTGTAGAGCAGCATGTGGACGCCGTGTATATCACCTACAATTCGCTGGATGACAACAGTCTGCCATACGTACTGGAACCACTCATTCAGGCGGGTATTCCGTCACTTTCTCAAGA
>JAFTDG010000105.1 GCA_017454325.1 Desulfovibrio sp.
ATTTCTACTTCTGAAAAACCCGCTAATAAAGCGTTATCCAAAAAACGTTCTAGTTCAGCAAGTGCAGAATCTACCCTATGTCCACGTAAATCAACAGCAAGCGCCGCTGATCCATTTTTCACACTGCCTGGAACAGAAACGTTCCCCAGTTGTTGAGTGGCATTTTTTCCTCCAGGCATACGTATATCTTTGATGTCCGCCCAGAGGCGAACTCCATTCATATCTAAACGAATGCGATCGCGGCGTTTATCGACATCTGTAATTATGCCACGTTTGTTAAAGACAGTATGAAATACTTCCTGTCCCGGTACTATAGTTGTAACTTCTGGCAGGATTGATGGAGCCTCACTGTCACTCTCTGGCAGAAGTGAAGTGCGCAGATGTGAAAGTTCTTTGAGAGCCTGTTTGTGTGATAGTTTATTTTCTTTCCACGCTCGCATAAGTTCCGCTGCATGTGACCGAATTTCGTCGCGCAATAGCGAACGCTCTTTTTCGAGCTTTTCACGCAGTATGCGAGCTTGCTGCTGTGCCTTATGCTGTTCCCTGGCTAACACAGTAAGCTCTTCTTCCCGGCGGGCTGCAAGGGCATTGAGCCGTGCAAGAATTGGAGCAGTATCTTCCCCATTTTGAAGTAGATAATGTTCAGCTCGACGAAGGACTGATGCTGGCAAGCCATGTTCTCGTGCCACATCCAAAGCGAGGCTGGCACCTACCTGATCATAGGCCAACTTGAACAATGGTTTATGGTTTTCTGGATCAAAGAGCATAGACGCTGCCCGAGCTCCATCGGATGATAATGCATAATTTTTAAGGGAAGGGAAATGCGTTGCAGCCAAAACAAAAGTATGCTTGTTCAATAATTCGTCAAGTACAGCCTGAGCCAGTGCTGCCCCCTGAGCAGGGTCCGTACCTGCTCCGAACTCGTCCAGCAATACAAGGCTGTTGGCATCTAAATGTTTCCATGCTTTGCCCAGATGTTCTATTTGGGCGGTAAAAGTGGAAACATTGTCAACCAGGCTTTGTTCATCACCAATAAATGCGTCCATGCGACTGAACCATGGAAGATGTGACCCTGGTGCGACCGGTACTGGCAAACCACATAATGCCATGGCAGTAATGATGCCAAGAGTTTTGAGACAAACTGTTTTACCCCCTGCATTGCCTCCAGTAATAATCAGGGCTCTTTCTCCGGGTCTAAGAATTATGTCTATCGGACGCACCATCGCATGTGCATGGGCCAATGCGGTATCATGTACAGGAGTTGTCTTTGTTGTAGTCATGTGGCTGAGTACAAGCAGCGGATGGCGGGCATGAAGGAGGTTAATCCCTTCATTGTCATGTGTAAGTGGTAATATACGACCGTCAAAAAAATAAGCAAGACGACGAGCAGCTTGCAAAACATCAAGTTGGGTTAACAAATCCAGAGCTGCGCACGCGCCTGGAAGTTCTGCATACAGAAGATCACACAGATATGTTAAAATGTTACGTTCTTCCTCACGTTCTTCACGCTTGAGTTCCTGTAATCGATTATTGATTTCTACTAGAAAGAGGGGTTCAAAGTAACACGTTTCTCCTGTTTGTGACCAGTCGTGGATAATTCCCTGCATGCGGCCCTTGTAGTTTGCTTTAAGGGGTAAGACATAACGGTCCGATGAAAGTGTAATAAATTCGTCCTGCAAATAAGCATGAATGTTATATTGCTGGGCGAAATCTTTGACTTTGTGCAGACAACGTTGATGCAGTTGCCGTAATTCTGTACGGAGTCGGTAGAGCTCTGGTGAACTTTCGTCACGGAGCAGTCCATCATCTGAAATACAGCGTAACAGGGCGGCTGTGAGCTGCGCAGGCAGAGGTGTGCTTTCAGATAACTGGAGAAGGTGCGGCCATCGATTAACAGCATCTGGAACAGCTATTGAGGCATGAGCCTCCTTTGCCAGGCATAAGACCTCACGTAAAGTCCAGAAGGCATCAATATCAGGAGAAAGACGCTTTCCTGCTTTACTCTTTGCAGCAGCAAACAGTGCACTGATGTCAGGAAAAGCATTAAGATTGAAAGCCGTATCACCTTCTGCAGAACACTGCGACCAATCACAAGATTCTTCATAGAGATGTGCCGCATTCTCTACAGCAGCAGCATCCGTGAGAGGAAGTAACGCTAAAGCTTGAGCATGACCCGCGCTGGAAAGACACAAGGCCGCAAGATGTTCTTTGATGCGGTGAAACTCAAGGGCTTGGAGCGTTCGGGCATGAATCATACACCGTTTGCCTCAATATTCTCTTATGAAGTTATTGTAGGCGTTGTTTTACCTGTGCCGAGAGGAGCTTACCATCTATCCTGCCCCTATAGCGAGCCATGATAGCATTCATAACCTTTCCCATATCTTTGGACGATGTGGCACCTACTTCTTCAATAGTTATATCTATAATTGTAGTGAGCTCTTCAGGCGTAAGGGGTTTGGGCAGATATTGCTGTATAATATCCAGCTCTGCATTTTCTTTGTCAGCCAGATCCGTACGACCTGCAGCAATAAATTGTTCTATGGAATCCCGACGTTGCTTAGCTTCCTTGAGAATAAGGTCAAGCATTTCTTCGTCGGTAAGCGTACCACCAGGACGCTTGATTTCAACAAGACGATTTTTTACAGCGGTTTTTATCAAGCGTAACACAGAAACTCGTACGTTTTCCTTAGCTTTGTATGCCTGTAAATAATCCATCTCAATTTGTTGAAAAAGAGAACTATTCATGTATGTAATCTTGGTTAAAAGGTGAACAAGTAGTCTGTAATTGTCATAGAAAAGACAAAAAGCGGGAAGCCTAGAGGCTTCCCGCATGGCAAAAAACAAACAGTTCTTGCAATGATATGCAAAAACAATAAGTTTATCAGGCCATGTTCAGTTTTCTAATTTTTTTCATCAGCCGCTTATGGGCAGCAGCTTTCTTTTTTTTGCGCATTACACTGGGCTTTTCGTAATGCTGACGTTTTTTCATTTCAGAAAGAATGCCAGCTTTTTCAACTTGTTTCTTAAAGCGACGTAATGCGATGTCAAAATTATAATCGTCTTCGTTAAGAAAAACACCTGGCAAGAATATCACCCCCCTTGGCAAAGGGTTTTTTATTAAAAAATAGAAGGAAAATTTATATACGAACTAAAGACAGAAAGCAAGCTTGAAATGGAAAAATATACTAGATCTGAAGCAGCCGTATCAAACATGTAAGATTCAGTAGGGTTAATACTCAATTAAGGGCGTCTTTAAGCACCTTACCAGGATGAAATTTGATGACCTTAGAAGCCGGAATGGTCAAGGATTCACCTGTACGAGGGTTACGGCCCTGACGAGCTTTACGAATTTCAACTGAAAATGTGCCGAGCCCAGTAAGAACAAGCTTGGATTCCTGTACAAGAGTGTCCTTGGCACAGGCAATAAATACATTGAGTGCACGTTCAGCAGATGCTTTCGTAAGATTGGCTTTGGTACTAATGTTGTTTACCAAATCGCCTTTAGTCATCAGTAGATCCTCCTGAAAAAAATTATTATTTCATTTGTGGACACTAATTGCGATTGGGCAATCGCAGACAACCTTTTGAAAAGAATCATTTTAGGCTGTATTGTCAAGTTGCAGGGCCCAAAAATTGGCCAAGTTGTGAAAATCAGCCACAGAAAGAGCTTCCGGGCGCAGACTTGCGTCTATGCCAGAACTAGTAAGGGCTTCCATTAAACCAGGATGTCTGGGATGGCGGAAAATATTTCCAAGCTGTTTGCGTCTCTGCTGAAAACATATCCGCAGGAGTTTGGCAACGATATCTGGCCTTGTGGGTTGATTTTTTTGTGAAAGTGGCGTGAAAGACAGCACTGCTGAATTGACCTTGGGGGGAGGTAAAAAAGCCCCAGGCTTCACAAAAAATTCCAGATGAGGTTGAGCAAAACTCTGCACCCAAACTGAAAGGGCGCCATACTGCCCTGTACCGGGGCCTGCTACCAAACGTTGGCCAACTTCTTTCTGCACCATAAATATTGCACGTTGCCATCCTGTAGCGCGTGACACAATATCCCAGATGAGTGGAGAAGCTATATTATAAGGAAGATTGCCAACAATTTTCCAAGTACATTGCGGTGTAATACGCTGCCATGGAAAACGTAGGGCATCCATGAGTACCGATTGCGTATGCTGTTTTGCCAATCGCTGTCGCTCTGCTGCCCAGTAGGAATCCTTTTCAAGCAAAAGCAAACAGCGATGAGGCTGAGCTTCAAGAGCACAGGTAAGTGCTCCAGGCCCAGGGCCTATTTCAATGATGCAATCCTCCGCCTGAGGCAAAAGCAATGCGGCAATACGTCTACAAATAGTTTTCTGACAGAGAAAATGCTGTCCAAGACTTTTTTTGGCTGCAGGAGATAACGCAGTTATTTTGTCAGGAGAGTGCATGGCTCATGGTCGGTCAAAACGGACAAAGTTCATAACAAGGCCAGCCCGTCCCTGAGTAGCTGAACGAAGTGCTGTAGAAAAACCAAATAATTTTCGCAAGGGGGCTGTACCACACAGCAATTTACGTCCATTGTGCTCTTTCATATCATCAACCTTGCCATTACACGAAGTAAACAGCCCAATAGCCGCCCCTAAAAAATCTTCTGGAACAGTGAGTTCGACGTTCATAATTGGCTCAAGGAGAACAGGTAAGGCTGTTGATAACGCCTTACGGAGAGCCTGACCTGCGGCCATACGACAACCGGGAAGCGTAGTCAGTCCTTCCTGCCGTTCTACCGCTGTTAAGGTCACTGCCACATCTTCCACGGGAAATCCCGAAAGCTCACCACATTGTAAGGCATCATTTATACCTTCCATAGCTGCTTCTAAAAATGCCTTAGGAAGAATTTTCCGAGCCAAAGTTGCATCGGACGGTAAAAAATCTCCTATAACAACACTGTTACCATGCCCCCGGGGTAGAGGCTCAACCTGCAGGCGTACATGCCCCTGATGGTGCTCCTTACCAAGATCGCGGTCAAATGTTACCTCTGCTGCAGCCTCCTTGCAGATTGTCTCTCTCAACACTACCTGGGGATTGCCAGTACGTGGAGATATGCCATATTCGCGGCGTATGCGCTCCAGTAGGACATCCAGATGCAGTTCGCCCATGCCAGAAATCGTGCGCGTACCCGTATCTTCATCTATGTGTACATGAAGCGTAGGATCTTCCTCTGTATAGCGCTTTAAGGCCTCATCAAGTACCTTCCCTTCATCTGCATTGCGTGGTTCAAGCGCAAGCGTGATCACGGGATCATAGGTCGCAATGCGTTCAAATGTTATCTGTCGCGCACTATTCGCATAGGTATCTCCTGTTTGGGCTGAACGTAATCCCAGTACTGCCACTATGTCTCCAGCATATGCCTCAGCGATCTGTTCTCGGCGATCTGCGTGCAGGCGGCATATACGGCCTAGGCGATCGTCTGCATTGCGCGCAGTATTGTGCAAGGTATCTCCTTCATGAATACACCCTGCATACAAACGTAAGAAAGCCAACTTACGTCCATTCTCTATAAGCACCTTGAAGACAAGGGCTGCTGCAGGAGCATGCACATCAGGAGCAACAACAAGTTCGTTGTCATTGGCATCACGACACCTGGCAGGTTGCACGTCAGCTGGCGAAGGCAGCCAGTCACAGACGGCATCCAGCACTGGCTGTACACCAATATTGCGTAGTGCTGAACCGCACAGGACAGGTGTAAATGTTCGTGCCAGTGTGGCACGGCGCAGGGCGGCATTAATGTCTTTGGTGCTGACACGCTCCTCAAGATAAAGCTCCATGAACGTGTCATCAGCGTCAGCTAGTTTTTCCAGTAACAGTTCTCGCCATGGCGCAGCCAAGGCTGATTCTTCATCCGTGAATGGCGTACGATATACTGACTGCCCTAAATCATCTTCACCGAAGGTAAGTTTTTCTTTGTGGATGAGATCCAGCACGCCATGAAAATCTCCGCCATGTCCCAAAGGGATAGTAACAGCTACGGCATTAGTTTGCAGTCTAGTGCGCATGGCATTGATAACAGCTTCGAAATCCGCGCCAGGCCTATCCATCTTATTGACAAAGGCAATCTTTGGCACACCGAATTCTTCGGACTGTCGCCATACTGTTTCAGATTGCGGTTCTACACCGCCTACGGCGCAGAATACCCCTATTGCTCCATCGAGCACACGCAAGGCACGTTCAACCTCGATAGTAAAATCTACATGCCCTGGAGTATCCACCAGATTTATATCATAATCACGCCAAGAACATGTAGTACAGGCTGACATAATGGTTATGCCGCGCTCCTGTTCTTCCGGCATGTAATCCATAGTTGCCGCGCCATCATGCACTTCACCCATACGGTGGATTTTTCGACTGTAAAAAAGCATACGCTCAGAAAGCGTAGTTTTGCCAGCGTCAATATGGGCGATGATGCCAATATTACGAATACGTTTAAGTGCTTTTGGGGACATGGCACCAACCCCTGAAAAATGGTTTCGTTAAAAAGAGTAAAGTTATTGGCGTTGATTTTGCAGAGAAATGACAGCGCATGTCAGACAGAAATCGGCAGTCTCGACCAAAAGGCCATATATCAGAAAAGACAAAATTCTTTAAAGGCCGACGTGATTTATCATGTCAACCTTCGAAAGGAGCATATATTCTGGGTGCGTTTACGCACACCCAGAATACTCCTTATGCTTCTTTGATTACATCAGCATCAGGGGCGTTTTTTCGTACACTTTCAATACCCTTCAAACACGAAGATTTTTGCTTATAACCCTCAGAAACTGCTATAATCTCTCCATTGCGGGCTTTAAGACGGAATCGAAATTCCCCTGCCTTGTCTTTGTACACCTCAAACTTTGGATTGGTGACCGGTGCGATACCTTCAATTGTCTGATCTTCGAGTTTGGCTTCTACAGCATTGGTTTTAACACTTGCGATGCCATTATTGCAGGACGCTTCAGAAGTATACGTTTCAGAAGTGGCAATTATTTCTCCGTTGCCAGCCTTAAGATTAAACATAAGCCCTTTCTTGGACTGCTTGATGACGAATTTGCCCATAACAGTAGCTCCTGAAAAAGATTTAATGAATACGACTGTTACAGATGGTACAAATTTGTCAAGATAAAATTATGTGTATACAGACAATTCCAAAGCACATTGTGCCGGCTATAGCACACCAAATGCAGTGGTTTGAACATGAAATGACGATGGTGTGAGTCCGGAATGCAGCCAGAAACCTTCACAGCCCGGGGTAAGGAGCAGAGGAGGGGCAGACGCCCAGTCCATACATGCTGCGTGCGCTTTTTTAGGGCTCAAATATACGGCATCAGCTTTTTCAGGCATGACATTTTGCCGGATAGAAGTATACGCTTCGGCCTGTGCAAATGATATGGCTGCGTTATCGAACAAGTCAGGCTCTGGCAATGCCAGTAAAGGCATGCGACGTTCTTCAAAGCAGAGCATGCCTTGTGCGCGGAATTTCTCAGCAACCATATCCAATTCACCTGTGTGCAACAGCACAAGTCGACCTGGTGCAGGAACCGTTGTTGAAAGTAATGCTTCAAATTGTGCTGCATTCAGTACAAAAATATCTTCCACGCCAGAAAGTTCAAGGCTGACGAGGGCTTCCTTTGTCGGTGTGCCGCCAACACAAACGGCACCCACCAGGGGGACCCCACCCAGCATTGCCGCCACACATGCTGCAGCAAGACGAGCCGCAGCAGCATAGCGTGCTGTAAATGCTACGATTGCCCATGGAACGGGCCGCATACGTGTTGCACGCCAAAAACCAAGATGATGATTGTGTACCGTGTCATAACGTGTTTCCGTAACTTCACCAAAGTACATATGTGCAAGGGCAAGCCCTGTCTTGATGACGGCGCGTAGCTGAGGAGCAATACTCTCATAGGCAGAGGCTATCTGACTATCATCAAGACGATAAGCCTCAGTCCATTCAGGCCAATGTGCCGGGCAGCCGGGCATAAGTGCAGTATCGAACATATCATATTTCGAGCTATAAAGGAATGATGCTTCCGCCTCAGGTAGCATTGCATTCAACCCTGTGCCAACCAGGTATGCAATTCTTGCAGCTGATACGCGACAGATTTCGGCCCAGTGCCCCCGAATGTTTCTCGCCGGCGAACGGCCGCAGCGTAGTCCAATACTGAATAGACATCAGCATCAATATGCGGAGTAATTGCCTGCAATTCTTCAAGGCTAAGATCTTCCAAGCCTTTGTTTGCGCCCTCGGCAACAGCCACAGCACGTCCGGTAACGTGATGCGCCTCGCGGAAGGGTAGCCCCTTGCCTACCAGATAGTCGGCAAGTTCTGTGGCATTGCAGAAACCAGCTTTACAGGCATTGTGCATACGCTCGGTACAAAACGTCAGTTCCCCCACCATGCCTGCCATAAGTTCAAGGGAAGATTCGACAGTGCGCGTGGCATCCAGAAAGCATTCCTTATCTTCCTGCATGTCACGGTTATAGGCCAGGGGCAGCCCCTTCATCACCGTCAAAAGACCTGTGAGTGCGCCGTATACACGACCAGTTTTACCACGCATGAGCTCGGCCACATCTGGATTCTTTTTTTGTGGCATGATGGAAGATCCTGTAGAATAGCCATCTGGCAACCGTACAAAACCAAAAGCCGGGTTTGCCCAGAGAATGATTTCCTCACAAAGACGTGAGAGATGCATCATAATAATTGCGCCATCAAACAGGGCTTCAAGAACAAAATCACGATCAGATACGGCATCCATGGAATTGTTATATACGTGGGCAAAACCCACCTCGTCGGCAACCGACTGCGGATCAAGGGGGTAAGTAGTACCGGCCAAGGCAGCCGCGCCCAAAGGAGAGACACGAACACGTTTGCACGTATCTTCCACACGTTGGAAGTCGCGACGGAACATCCAGCAATAGGCGAGCAGATGGTGTGCCAGACTGACTGGTTGGGCTGGTTGCAAATGCGTGCAGCCAGGTAAAATAGTTTCCCTATGTTCTTCCGCACGATGCAGAAGTGCAGTACAAAGTGATGCCAGTTTCTTTTGCCATACAACCATATGGTCAGCAACATAGAGGCGGAAAGTAAGGCCAACCTGATCATTGCGGCTGCGGCCAGTATGTAATTTTTTCCCAGTATCGCCAATCAGCTCCGTCAGCCGTGCTTCAATGTTCATATGCACGTCTTCCAGTTCTGCTTTCCACGCAAAAGTATTGGCGTCAATTTCAGAACGCACCTGCTCAAGACCGTTTACAAGTTTGTCAACTTCTTCACTGCTGATCACACCTTGCCGACCAAGCATACGTGCATGAGCCTGGGAAGCACGGATATCCTGTGCATAGAGTGCACGGTCAAAGGTTTGCGAATCTGTATAGCGCGCAACAGCTTCTTTGGGGCCTTCGGAAAAACGTCCACCCCAGCTTTGGTTAGTGTTCATCGCTCTCCCGTATTTGAAATGCTATTTCCCAAGTTTCTTCTGCACGGCAGCATGTAGACGCAGACGCAAGCTATTGAGACGAATAAAGCCTGCCGCATCCTTATGGTCATAGTCACCGCCTTCAAAGGTCGCAAGGTCTTCTGAAAAGAGGGAATAGGGGGATGTACGGGCCAGAGGCCATACTCCGCCCTTATAGAGTTTAGCATGTACCGTGCCAGTGACAGTTTCTTGTGACGCATCCATGAATGCCTGCATGGCCTCACGTTCTGGAGAGTACCAAAAGCCATTGTATACGCACTGTGAATAGCGCACAGCTAGCATGTCGCGGATACCCAGAAGTTCGCGGTCCATGCAGATGCCTTCCAAATCACGGTGCAAAGCGAAAAGCAGGGTACCGGCTGGGTTCTCATAAACGCCACGACATTTCATACCAACAAAACGATTTTCAACCATGTCGTCACGGCCTATGCCATTACGACCGGCCAAGTCTGCCAAGGTTCTGATAATCGCTGCAGGGGAGAGGGATTCACCGTTAACAGCTACGGGGTTACCATGCAAAAAATCAACACTAATAATTTCAGGAGTATCCGGAGCCTGTTCTACGGGCACACATCGCTCATGGCACGAAGCATCAGGAGTATTACCAGGGTCTTCCAGCTCGCTGCCTTCAAAACTTGTGTGCAGCATATTGGCGTCCATACTGTAACGCTTGGCACCACTTGAAATGGGAATGCCATGTTTTGCTGCAAAAGCTGTGAGAGCTGTACGTGACATAAGCTCCCATTCACGCCATGGGGCAATCACCTTGATGTCTGGTGCTAGAGCCGCCACAGAAAGTTCAAACCGAACCTGGTCATTTCCCTTGCCTGTAGCGCCATGAGCAACGGCATCTGCACCTTCCTTACGTGCAATGTCTACCAGAGCCTTGGCGATGAGAGGACGGGCAATAGATGTGCCTAACAGATAGCGGCCTTCGTAACGTGCTGCCCCGCGCATCATTGGGAAAACAAAATCACGGGCCATCTCTTCGCGTAGGTCAAGCACAAAGGCTTTTGAAGCGCCGGTCTTCAGTGCTTTTTCTTCCACGCCCGAAAGATCTTCCGGCTGCCCAAGGTCGGCAGTAAGAGTTATAACCTCACAGTGATAGGTTTCCAAAAGCCATTTGAGTATTACGGATGTATCCAAACCGCCAGAATAGGCGAGCACAACTTTTTTTACTTGTTGCATACGATTGCTCCCTCTTAAATGTAAGATTTTAAGTATTGTCTAAAAACGTATGAGAGGCAAGTATTTTATGCTAGACAATCAAACTGTAGTAAATTGTTTTCTTTGAGTTTAAAAAGTGCAAATTCTACAGTTTATTTTTATCTTCATGATATAATATTCTTCCTATACTTGCAGTTAGTCGTAAAATTTTGTGTGCAACATCTGCAGACAATGCTGTGGATATAACGGCACGGACAGTTTGTGTCTCTCACAGAATTCTAGTCATTCCGCTGTCTGATGAGCATGTGTGTACTTATTTGTGTGGAAAAGAAGGACGTCAATTGGTTTTCTGTTCACCAAAATACAATTCCCGTATAATGTCCGGATGCCTTCGCAGTTCCTCCGGTATGTATTCTGCCGCCATTGGCTGGCGACGTATAGCAGCACGGCATACTTCAAGCGTGCGTAGATTTTGGGGAACATAATTCAGTGCCCATCCATCATTTTGTACAGCCATCAGGCATATTGCTTCATTACAGACCGCTTCTGGTACATAATGCAAAGCTGCACCAGCAGCAGCCACAGCAGCACAACACACCTCTGAGGTTCTAAATTTTTCAGGGACATACGTCAGGGCTTTCCCATCAACAGCTACTGCTGCAAGACATATCTCGATATTTAAAGCCTTTCCGGGTACATACCGTACAGCTGCACCTACTTTTTGTACCGCAATGAGGCACATTTCAGAAGTACGTAACTCCAGCGGTACCCATTCCAGTGCCCAGCCGTTGCTTTTCACGGACGTAAGGCACATTTCTTCCGTGCGAAGTTCATCAGGAACCCAACGAAGTGCTTTCCCGTCTGATTTCACAGCAACGAGGCAAACATCATACGTTCTTTCACTTTCTGGAATTTCTTTTAAGGCTCCGCCAAATTTACGAACCTTTTCCATCCAGATATTATCAGACATAACATACCTCGCAATTCAAATCTAAACTCTCCACCACAACGTTACCATATCGCTATGTTGTAAATAAAAATGTATCTGCGTGAAGGGTTCTGTGTCAATGTAAGTCGTTCTGAATGTTTGCCTTGCATCCCAACGTATGGGCAATATCACGCATAATGTTTTCCGTTTTCTTACAGCCGGAGCAACCTTGTCCATAAATTTTGATAATCATGAATAACCTCCCTGAGTTAGAAAATGAATGCCTGCGCTATATTGAGGAACCAGCCCGCAAGCGTGAACATTATCAGAAGCATGACGATGAACAGCACTATGAGCTTCCATGTCATAACCTGCTTGAGCATCATGAATTCCGGAAGGCTCGTCGCAACCGAACTAATGCAGAAGGCCAGCGTGGTTCCAATGGGCAGTCCCTTGGCGAGCAAGCTTTCCATAACGGGCACTATGCCCGTCGCGTTGGTATACAGAGGAATGCCAGCCCCCACTGCGAAAGGCACGGTCCACCACTGTCCAGCGCCCAAATGTTCAGCAAACCAGTTCTGGGGCACATAACCATGTAGCCCTGCACCGAGGGTCACGCCAAGAACCACCCATACCCACACCTTGCGGAAAATGCTTTTCACTTCCGATATTGCGAAGGCATGGCGCTCTTTAAGGCTGAGGGAATACTGATGCTTGTCCCCGTGTGGAACCATAGTCAGCGGCGTCATCCGAAACATGGGTTGGAGCCAGCGTTCCGCTTGCAAGACATCCATAATGATACCTCCGATGATGCCAGCAAGCATGCCCACTGCCACATAGGTGACAGCATACTTCCATCCCAGAAGTCCAAACAGCAACACCACCGCTACTTCATTTATGATTGGCGAGGTGATCAGAAAGGCCATGGTTATTCCGATGGGGATGCGGGCACTGATGAAACCCAGAAAAAGCGGAATAGTTGAACAGGAGCAGAACGGGGAGACAGCACCGAATATCGATGCAAGTACATAGCCGAATCCTTTGGTTTTGCCGGAAAGAAAGTTCCTGATGCGTTCAACGTTCACGCCCGCACGCAGCCAGGATATGATGTACACCATAAGCACGAGCAGCATCAGAATCTTCGGGGTGTCATAAAAGAAGAATGCTGTAGCATCGCCCAGACTCGTTCCTTTTCTTAACCCCAGAAGCCCATGCGCAATCCATTCAGAAAACGGAATAAGCAGGGAATAAGCTGCAAACCATGCAACAAGAGATGCTAGCAAAAGTATGGCGTAACGAGCAGTGGTGAATGGTGTGGAATTTGCTTGTACAGTTTTGGAGCAACAAGACATGATGACCTCCGTATTGTATTGTCTAATTGGCTAAAAAGCCAAATAAAAGCGAAAAAAAAAATGTGTCAGTCCTTTTGATTGCTCTGAATCATAGAATATTGCTGTAGAATACGACTTTGGAGCATGGCAGAAGAACAAGCCAGAAAGCTGTCCAAACAGCAAAGAGAAATAGAGTAATAAATGTTTGTGCCTCGTTTTTCTGAGCTGACAACACCTGCCTCCCTAAGGATGGAAAGATGTTTTGAAACAGTCGACATGTCTGCCCCGGCAATAGTCTGAAGCTCGCAAACACATTTTTCTCCTGTTCTGAGAGCATCAACCATAAGCAGCCTTGTAGGATGTCCCAACGCTTTGAAAATTTTTGCCTGAGCTTCAATATATTCTCTGTATGCGTCCATATTGTCATCTCTTCTTTATTTGGCAAATAAGCCAAATAAAGAAATTTATCAATACCAATTTTATCACAAAATATCACAGAGATAGAGGGCAGAGGAAGGTATGCCTAAATTTTTTTAAATATCCTGGTAAGTATTCATGCACAATACCTAATTGTTAGGTATTCACAAATTTTTTACATCTGTCATGATTCATGCCCAGCACACTGGGCAGAAGAAAGATAGTCGTTGAGTAGTACCACCCTGAACAAAGGACGCAAGCATGAAACTCAAGCCGCGAAAGAACAATCCGTATTGTTTTTCCAAGCGTCTTGAGAATGTCCTGACAGATATTCCCGCATACGGCCTTACTGTCATTGAGGCTCCCTCGGGCTTCGGCAAGACAACAGCGTTACGAGAATATCTGACACGTGAGCATGCACGTGCTGACGTGCGCTGGTATACGTGTTTCGGGGAATCCACGGGCAAGGCATGGGCGGGTATAAGCAAGCTGTTCGGTGGTTCCGAAGACAGCATTGTGGAGGAACTTTCTGAACTCGGCGAGCCAACTCCAGAAAATCTGGCAGCTCTTGCCTCCCTGATTTCTAGCTATTCCTGCCCTGAACAGAAATTCTTGGTCATTGACAACTACCAGCTTTTCAACAGCCCGGTGCGAAAACATTGTATCGCCGCATTTTCCGCTTGCCGTGATGCAAACCTGCACATCATTGTTGTAACGCAACCGCTCAAGGAGGAAGGGGGAGGCCTCACATTCCATCCACAACCGTATCTCAGTATTACGGCGCGCGACCTGTTTTTCGACAATGCCTGTATTGCCGAATATTGTCGTCTGACGGGCATAACCATCTCCCATGAAAAAATTGCGTCTATCCAGATGATCTCAAGGGGTTGGGTGGCGGCCATCCGCCTGCAACTACAGCATTACGGCCACACCGGAAGTCTAACGGATTTCAGCGACATACGCCCCCTGGTCGAAACCGCTATCTGGAACCGTCTTTCGCGCGAAGAGCGGAATCTCATGATGGGACTTTCCCTGCTGGATGCCTTCAATACCCGTCAGGTCGCCATTCTAAGTGACGGCATGGCTCTGCCAGATACTGTTGCGGAACTGCTTTCCCAGGATTTTTTCATCCGCCATGTGGCAGACAGGCAAGCTTACGTCATGCACAGCATCCTACAGGATTACCTGCGGGAACGCTTCTCCATGGAGACGGCAGCATTCAGGAACAGTATGTACCGCAAAGCCGCACTGGCCAGCCTGGAGAATGGCGATCTGTTTCAGGCGGCGCTTTTCTTCATGGAAGTGGAGGACTACAGGGCCATCCTCTCCCTCCCCATGTCCACACAATATGTCTACGACAATCAAGAACGCAATATCACGTCTCTCTTCGAAAGACTGATGGACAAGTGCCCCCTGGAAATATTGCAGGAATACCCGGTTTTTCTCGTACTCATGGCCTATAATTTCTTCCGGCGCGGCTCACGCACGTATTTTCTGCGCGCTACGGATTTCCTCAGGAATCTGTTGGAAAACAGCAGTGCGGGTCAGGGGCCTAGCTGGGAACGGGCCTGCGGTGAATACGCCATGCTCATGTCATTCACTGAATACAATGACATCGCCAGAATGGGGGCTTTTCACAGCAGGGCTCTGCAACATTTACAGGCCGTTTCGGACAATCCCCGCTCCGAAGTCTTCCGGGGCACTATGCCCTTCGGTACGGCATCGGTGCTTTGTCTTTACTGGAATCGAATCGGCGGTCTGAGCCAGCTGCTGGACCTCATGGACACCTACCTGCCGGTCTATTCTGATCTGGCATCCGGACACGGAGCCGGCGCGGAGCATATTTTCCGTGCCGAAGCAGCTCTTGCCTCCGGTGATGACATGACGGCAGAGCTTATGGCCCATAAGGCCACCTACCGGGGGCGTAATGCGGGTCAGTACGGGGTCTGCCTCAGCGCCGATCTCATCCTGGCAGAAATCGGGTTGTTGCGCGGTGATATTGAAACCTACGAAACAGCCCGCGAGAGTCTGGCCCGCAATGCACATGAATCAGGGCAGCATTCCGTGCTGCGCCTGGGAGAACTGTGCCAGGCAGAGCTGGACCTCAGCATGGGCCGTACGGAGGATATTCCCTCATGGCTTCGCGATGCAGCGGGGATACAGCGCGTGGTGTATGCCCACAGCATCCCCTATGCACTGATTTTCCACGAGCACTATCTGCTGTTGGAAGGACGTTACACAGAGCTGCACGGTCTTGAAGAGCTTATCATGCAGCAGGCCAACACCATGAACTATATCCTTCCCCGGCTCTATTATGCCATTTATCTGGCCATAGCAGAGGCAAAGGAAGGCGCCATGGTTCGGGCTATTCCCCATATGGAAGAGGCCTTGCGCCTGGCCCTGCCGGACAAAATGTATTTGCCCTTCGCCCGCCTTGCCCCGGACCTCAAACCGATCTTTCCCCACCTGTCCAAGCCGGTACCCAAAGAGCTGCAGGCCATCTGTTCCCGCCGTGAAAAGGGCGTGCTGGCCATCCTGAGAAATGATGCGACAGAAGTGTCCCTGTTGACACCGCGAGAGCAGGAAGTCGGCGTTCTGGCTCAAGAAAGGCGGACTGCAAAGGAAATTTCCGAACGGCTCTGCATCAGTGTGCATACGGTCAACACCATATTAAAAACAGTATACCGGAAATACCATATAAGCGGCAAAGCAGAGCTGGAGAATATCAAATTGCGTTAGGTCCATGTGTGAAGGGCAATTATGATTTTGCAGAGAGGTATGTATGCAGAATTTCACTCTGGACAGTATGAGAACCGTATTGGGGACAGTGCTTTTGGCTTGTGTACTGGCAGTGCCCTGTGCACAGCCAGCGGCTGCTGCGGACGCGCGGCATGCCGCCTTTCTGAAGGCGGCCCGGGCTTTCGTTGTGGATCATAAGTTTCCCGACGGCGAGGCCATAGACAAGGATACCATTGATGATGACTTCGCCAGGCCGCCGGGCGTGACGACCGCCCGCTTAG
Organism: Desulfovibrio sp.; assembly: GCA_017454325.1. Taxonomy (GTDB): domain Bacteria; phylum Desulfobacterota; class Desulfovibrionia; order Desulfovibrionales; family Desulfovibrionaceae; genus Desulfovibrio. The sequence continues at coordinate 16,352 of JAFTDG010000105.1, forward strand.
CCATAGACAAGGATACCATTGATGATGACTTCGCCAAAAACAAGCTCGCGATCGCAGACGTCAACGGCGACGGCAAGCCGGAGCTGCTCGTCCGGTTTGAGAGTGGTACAACGGCTTCACTTCTGGAGTACGTCTGCGGCTTTGACGAGGCTTCAGGCAAGGTCACCGTGGAGTTCGCCGGCACGCCCGGCCTGGAGTACTACGACAACGGCTGCCTCAAGGAGATGGTTTCGCACAATCAGGGTCTGGCCGGCGAGTTCTGGCCGTACAGCTTCGCAAAGTACGACCCGAAGAAGGGCAAGTACGAGATGAAGGGCAGCGTCGACGCATGGAGCAGCAAGGAATACCCCACAAACCCCTTCGACAATAACAAGCCTTTCCCCAAGGCTGTCGACGCGGCTGGCGACGGTTTCGTCTTCTTCATCTCTGACGAGTCATTCACGGGGGCCAAAGGGCCGGACACGCCCGTGGACACGCCCGTCTATGAGGCGTGGGTCAAGGGGTACATTGGCGGCGCGGAGCCCGTCAAGATGGACTGGGTTCCCGCAACTGCGGATGGAATCAAGGCCTTGGAGACTAAATGACACACAGCTTCGGAGTTAGGGGGAAATTCAGGCGTGCAGTCCCGATCCGACCGTCGAAAACACGCAACAGTCTGTGAAGACAGCAATTTTTAACTGACAGGAGCAATGCGATGAAACTTAATTTAGGTACTTTTTTCGCTTTTCTGCTGGTACTGGCAACGGGCGCTTTGGCAAACGCCGGCCCCCTGAGCATCAAGGTGACAAACAGTGAAGCCGGTGGGATGAGCGGTGGAAAACAGGCCATAATTTTTTGGATGACAGTCAAAAACACATCGTCTGTGGAATATATCGAGAAGCTAAATTCCGTGACCGTAGAAGTGATCGGCAGACACCAAGGGGGAGAGGAGAGATATGAAAGAAAGGTCAATGTTGATTGGACCTTTGAACCGGCACTTGGCCCCGGGCGAAATAAAAAGCTTAAGACGCGTTTTATGAGAAAAGTTAACCCCGGGAAAGGTTGGTATAGATATAATGACGTCAGGATCCGCGTTTTGAAATACAACTTTAGAAGATCAAGCTGATGAAATAACTTTGCAAAAGAGAAGTAACATACCTTAACTGTGCAACTCTGCATGCTTTCTGCGTCAAACAGATATGGGTCGTGTGTCTCGCGATACATCGGCGGCGCAGTACCAGTCAGGGAGGAGCGGCGCTTGAGATGCAACGATGGCAGGCGGACTGACAGCGGCAAAAACTTTCGGCAATACCGATGGACATTCTTGCGAGGTGACAATGGGAAAAATTGTGCGTCTGTTTGCGCTTTGCGCACTGGTGATGCTCTGCTCGGGCCCGGCCTGGGCGGACGCACGGCATGACGCCTTTCTGAAGGCGGCCCGGGCTTTCGTTGTGGATCATAAGTTTCCCGACGGCGAGTCCATAGACAAGGATACCATTGATGATGACTTCGCCAAAAACAAGCTCGCGATCGCAGACGTCAACGGCGACGGCAAGCCGGAGCTGCTGGTTCAGTTCATGACCGCCTCACGGGGGGCACAGCAGGAGTTCATCTGCGGCTTTGACGAGAAGGGCGGCAAGCTCACCATAGCGTTCGCCGGCGTCCCGGGTGCGGAATATTTCAGCAACGGCTGTCTCAAGGAATTTGCCGCGAGAAATAAAGGATGGGCCGGAGAAAAAAACTGGCCGTACAGCTTCCTGACGTACGACGCAAAGAAGGGGGAGTACGAGCAGAAGGGCTTTGTTTTTGCCTGGAGCAAAGAGGAATTTCCGACCGACCCTGACGAAGAAAAGCCCTTTCCTTCGGAAATCGACGTCACGAACGACGGTTTTGTATACTTCATAGATGACGAGAACTTCGAGGGTGCCATGGGAACGGGAACGCCAGTGGACACGCCCGTCTATAAGGCATGGGTCAGGCATTACACAGGCGGCGCGGTGCCCGTCAAGGTGGACTGGGTTCCCGCAACGGCGGATGGCATCAAGGCCCTGGAGACGAAGTACGCTGAATGAAAGTGCTCTCTGTTGTTTCAGTGGGACGTGACAGTTCGGATAGGGTGAATATGCCGCACTTCAGGGCCACGTTACAATTCTTTGCCGCAATAGTCATGTGCTTCCTGCCCTGCTTGGCGGAATGGGCGCATGCACAGGAACGCATCAGCAGCGTTTCCGTCAACATTGCCGTGCAAGCGGACGCCTCCCTGCTGGTGACGGAGTCCATCGCGGTGCAGGCCGAGCACGATGCCATCAGGCACGGCATTTTCCGCTCAGTCCCCACCCTCACCTGGCATGGCAGGAAACTGCGCACCTCCAATGTGGAGCTGGTGGAGGCGCGTATGGACGGCACGCCCGTGCCCTGCCGGACAGAGCGCGGGGATCTTATGACCAGCTTCATCCTTGGCGATCCAGACAAAGAGCTTGCCCGTAGTGAACACACGTTTGTGCTTACCTATCACACAACGGGGCATGTCCGCAGGGAGAAAGGCGGCTATGCTATCCACTACAATGCCACGGGCAGCCAGTGGAGCTTGCCCATCGACGAAGCTGCCGTCAGGCTAACACTGCCTGACGGCGCAAGGCTGACCAACGCTTCCGCCTATATCCTGCGCGGTGAAGAGCGCAGTGACGGCGGCACTGTTTCCGAAGCCACTGCCTTTGCTGCAACGCGCCCGCTAGAGCCGGGAGAGGCCCTGGTGGTGCAGGCGGCCTGGCAGGACGGCTCCATCACGCTTCCCGAACCCCCGTTGCGCGAGTGGCTGAGTGCATATGGCCCGCAAATCATGCGCACCGTCGGCGTGCTGCCGCTGTGCTGCTTTGTACTCCTCTGGTTTTTCTTCCGCCGTGTCCGGAAGCCTGCCATCGTACCGCTCTATACACCGCCACAGGATATTACTCCCGGGCTTGCCGCCCATATTTGCGGAAAGCCGGAAAACACGGCGCGTGCAGACCTCCTGTGGACGGCCGTGCGCGGCTTCATGCACATGCAACGGGACGGCGACACATGGACATTCCTCCCCTCCTGGCCCCGGCATGTGCAGCGCGACTGGCAGAACACGGCCTGCCTTGCCATTGCCGACCGGCTTTTTTCCGACAGATCAGGCAATGATGCTGCGCGCCTTGAGAACGGCATGCCGAAAGACTGGCGCGCTGTGGAAAGTGACAACGGCGAACGCCTGCACCATGCCTTGAACGGCGTGCAGGACGGCTACAAAAAGCGGATGCGTGACTTCGCTCCTGCTGGCTGGCTGCTGCCTGCCGCAGGCGCTGTCGTCAACGCCGCGCTGCTCTATGCCGCCATGTATGTTGCCGGCTGGCCGGGCATCTATGACGGCATGGATCTCACTAATGATTTTCTGGGCATAGGCTTCTGCTCCCTTCTTGCGGCGCTGCCTCTGCTGTGTCTGAAAAAGGGCGTGCTGCAACGCATTGTCCTGCTTGTTTCCGGGGCGCTTTGTGTGCTGACGCTGGGGCTGTGGCTTGATTTTGACCGGCAGTTCTGGCTGCCCGTTCTGAGCTGCGTCTTTACGCCCCTGCTGTTCTGGCGTTGCTTCCCCTGCTGTCCTACCCCAAAGGGGCTCAAGGCGCGCGCCGCCGTGGAGGGTTTGGCATTACATATCGGTACCACAGGAAAAGATCGCCTGGCCCGCTGCAACGTCCCCGAAGATACGGTGGAAACATACGAGGAGATGCTGCCCTACGCCGTGGCCCTGGGCATGGCCGGGGCATGGGAAAAGCGCTTCGTCCCCGTGCTTGCCCAAGCCGGCTATGCCTTGGCATGGATAGATGATTTCAGATGCATAAATGATGAGGAGAAGGAGAACCTTTTGCCGAAGAACGCCGACTATGCTGCGGCCCTGGCCGCCGTCAGCGCCGTCATGGCCGCCTATGGAGCCTCGCAGAGCGAGAGTGGCGGGTCTGACGGCGGATATGGCTGTGGCGACGGCAGCTCCGGCGGGGGCGGTGGCGGCGGATGGTGACAACCGGCCCATGGCATTGCATGGGAACTCGGGGGATATTCTAAAACAGAACAAGTAACCACTGACTGAGGGGGATACCATGAAAAAATTGTTCGTGGCGCTGTGCACTTCTCTCATTGCGGCTGTCTTTCTGTTTGGCGGCATGGTTTCCGATGCCCAGGCGAATCCGGATTATCTGAAATGGAAGTGGGTGAGCTATAAGGTTATGGAGAACAACAAATACCCGGCGGGAGATAAGCGGCATTGTTTCCTGAGGGTCTGGATTCAGTATACCAATGTAAGCAACAACAAAATTGTCACGGCCCTGTTCAAAAAATTCATTGGGGTGGCTGGCGCATGGAATGGGGGGGCGGGCGTCTTTACTGCATCTGTCAGCTCCAACAAGGTGAACAAGGTGGAGCTGTATCCCGGCGCTTCCATCAAACTCCATTATGACTTGCAACTGATAAGGTTAGAAACAAGACTGGCTGGGTATGGAAGATTGCAGGATGCGATGAAATTATTCATCAAGGAAAATAAAATTTCGAAGACCAGGATGAACCACACCTTCAACGCCCAGGCAAAGCCGCTCTAACCTGAACCGTCTGCGGGGGCGGAATGCTTCCGCCCCCGCAGAAGCGGAGATGTCATGCTGATTGCGACGTTGTTTTCCCTGCTGGGGATAGGGTGTTACGCCTATGTCCTGGCTGTCATGCTGCTGACCAGGCAGGAATTAACCCTGTTCTGGACGGTAGCGTGCGGCTGTCTTGCTTTCGGTCTGGCCGCACGGGTCTGCCTGAAACGCGGGTACAGGGTTCTGTGCGTGCTCCACGGCCTTGTGGCAGCCATCGCTGCAGTGCTGTTTGTTGCGTTGCTGCTACTTGGGGAGCTGTAGAGAGGTGCTTTATGCGTAGTGTCACAGTATTTCTTGTGCTTTTCCTGTACTTCGCAGCGTCACCGGCGTCCGCCATGGAAGTGCTGCTTGCCAATGCGACGCCGTACGAAATTCTCGGTCTTTTTCTGGAAGGCATTTCCGATGAGGGGCCGCAGCTTTCTTCCTTTTCGGCGCTGCGCGCCCTTCCGGGGGAGCGTTGTATGGAGAACAACGGAAATATGACAACGCTAACCGCCCTGCAGGTGGATTTTGGGCGCGGCCGCATTGCTGTGAAGGACTACGCCCTGAAGGACAGGGCGGAGCTGACCTTGCGCATGGATGATGCGGGCAAGCCCGTTCTGTCCACTCCCGACGGCAGGACGCTGCCGCTGGTATTCCATGACCTGCGTTTTCCGGAACAGGACGACAAAGCCGTTGATTTCATGACGCTTGTGGAGGCGAAAAGCCGGGAAGACGTCCTGAAGATCGGTGGGACTGCTGTTCTGGATTTCAAGGAATTTGGCGATGTGGTCATGCCCGTGCAATTTGGGGACAATGTCTGGACAGGCGTCGTCAGCTTTGACCGGGAAGGCGACACCGCGCGCATCCGCCTGATGACGGAACGTTCGTCAGACGCGTGGAAAGAGGTTCTGCCGGAATTCCTCGCAGCGTTTGGGCTGCGCCCTCTTTCGCTGGCTCTGCCCGACGGCGTCACCATCCGTTATTACGACAAAAGCGATGCCAATGCTGCCGGCAGCGCGGATGAGGCACGAGAACAGCTTGTGGCGCTGGCGACGGACGATGCCCTTCTGGAAGAAAAGCCCGACGGAAAGCTGGCGGCCCTGATCGGCACGGAAAACGCCTTTCTGGAATGCGGGCAGTCGCAGCAGCCGGCTTCGCCCTCCCTGGGCGCTGTCCTGAACCTGAGTGCGTCCAATCTGGTACTGCTGGATGTGGAAACGGACATCAGTGCCCGCGTGGCGCTGGAGCGCATGAGGTAGGGTGTATGTTCAAACATTGTCTGTTCGTTGCGGCTCTGTTTTTCGGCTTCATCCAGCAGGCTGTCGCTGCCGCACCGGCTCAGGACAAAGCCATCCCTTACGGGGTATTTGCTGCAATTCTGGAGACGGGCGATGTGGCAAAGCTTGAGGCACTGATCGCGCAGGGCTATGACTGCAATAAACCCTTGAAAAAGGGCGAGGAAACAGAGCCGGAAAACAGGGAACTGAAATCCTGGCCTATCGTTGATGCAACCAGGGCCAACAGCTATCCCATTGTCAAATGCCTGATTGCGCATGATGTTGACCTGAATGTGGAGAATGATGCCCATGTTGCTGTTTCGCAGCGGCCAGTCACATATGCAATCAATTACTATAATATTACCATGTTCAAAATGCTTGTGGAAGACGGGGCCCAGCTTTCGTGGCCCGATCAGTATGGGGGAGGCATCTCTGACGGTTGCCTTTGCGAGATAATTCGCAATAACGATACGGAACTTCTGACATTTGCCCTTAAACACGGAGCCAGACCGAATGCCAGCAACTGTAGAGGAGATATTTGCAGACACCCGATGGCCATGGCTTCCGCTCAAAATGACCTGGAGACCATGAAGATTCTGGTCAGGCACGGTGGAGACGTGAATTATCAGGACCCCTATGGAACATCTGCCTTAATTGTCGCTATTAGGAACGGAAATCTTGAACTGGTACAGTTCATCTTGGCTAATGGCGGAGATCCCGAAAAATCTGGAAACAATGGTGATAACCTTGTTGATGCAAAAATTCCTCTGGCCTATGCCAAAGAGCTTGGGCATGAGGCTATCGTTGCCGAGCTTTTGAAATATGGCGCAAAGGAAGGAACCGAGGGCGCTCGGCCGTAATACATCCTGGCCGCGCAATATATTCAGGAGAGTTGAAACATATGAAGATAGTGTGTCAAATATGTCTTCTGCTGTCGGCCTGCCTGCTCTGTGCGGGCGCAGCCCATGCCGCTGTTGGGGACTATATCCTAAAGGACGGGAAAGCCTTTCATGTGGACGGCGGCACGGAAACGCCGCTGAAGGACTGCGAGCCGCAGACCGTCAGTACGGATGTCGGGCTGTGGTCGTGGATTCTGGTGGATCCGGCGCAGTCCGAAGCCATGAAGGGCTCGGAGGGCGGCGTCTACTTTTTCCGGGGCGAGGACAAAAAGCCGGCGGGTTTCCTGCCCATAAAGGAAGAGGCTTCGTCCTGCAGGCTATATTTTTCCCCCTCGGGCGAAAAGCTGCTGGTAAGCTGGGGCATGGAGTACATACAGCACCTCAGCCTTTATTTCCTCGACAAGGACAGGGGCTTCGTCAAGAAAGCCTCATTCGAGGTGGCGGGGCCTCCCGCCTGGATTGACTACCACCGTTTCGTGATAAATTCCATTGACACCGGCAGGGGAGCCCGGGTCAGGGACAGATTCGACCTGTGGTGGAGTTCCGTTGCGCTCTACGACTCCGTGGGGAACGAAAAGATTGTCCTCAAGAAGGCCACGGCGACTAGGGACTACACCTTCTCCGGCTATGACGAGGCAGACGACGAGCTTGAAATCTGGGAAAGTTCTGTAACGGACGTACAGGACTGGGGGGATGAGAACAAGGTCAAGGACACAAAGCTCAGGCTTTCCGTCCCGGCAGCGGGGTAATGCAAAAAAATAATAGCTGGCGTAAAAGCAGATGCTCTGCGAAAATCACAGGGTTGATGCTCCTGCAATACTATCCATATCATAAGGAGACTGCAGTATGAAAAACATTATGAAAAACGTTTTGCTGTTCTGTCTGGCCTTGGGCCTGTGCACTGCCCTGCACACAACAACCACGCAGGCGGCCGATTTTTCCAAGGCGCAGCTCAAGCAGATGAGCATTTTTCTCAGTAACTTCACCGAGCTCGGCTTCAGGGACTTTGACGTCAAGAAAGACGGTGGCGACGACATGCTGCACTTCGGCGGCGACCCGTCGCACCCTGACCTGATCCGCTTCGGCATCTGGCACAACTACATCAATAACTACAAAAGCCGTATCAAGAAGTGCTCCACCAAAGGCTGCAAATACGGCTCTCTGGTCATCGAGGGCAAGTACGTGGCGGAGAGCGTCAAGAAGTATTTTGACATCAATCTGAAAAACGCCAGTGTTGCGCAGTCTGACCCGCCGTATCACTTCGACGGGAAGCTTTATCATTTTGAGGGCGCGGACGGTGAAGCCGTGTACTACGCCGAGGTGAAGCAGGCAACGCAGGAGGGCGGCCTTGTCCGCATGACTGGCGACCTCTACAACACCGAGGACAAGAACGACCGACCCGCCACTTTTGTGGCCATGGCCAAACCCTACAAGTGGAATGGCAAGGACACCTGGGCAATTCTTTCCATGAAGACCACGCAGCGCTGACCGCTTCTCATGCGGGCTGCCCTCTCCTCCGGCTGGGGGCAACCCTGTGAAGTAGCCGAATCTGCTGCACAGAAGCACAGGAGAATTCCGGCATGAAGGTGTTTATGCTGTGTGGAGGTTTGCTGACGCTTTTTCTTTTCCTGACGGGATTGTCGCTGATGCAGCTCCACAGCGTTGCGCAATGGCAGAGTATTGATGTGGAAGCCGGCCCTATCTGGAGTAACGACCATGCGCAGGAACGTTGTCCACAAGTGCTGGCGGCTTGGCTTGAGGCTCACCCCGGTAAGCAGGCCGAATGGACAGGGCACTGGACAACCACTGTGGAATGCGAAATGAGCGTCTGCAATCTTCGCTTCAAAAACAGGTAGGTGGATCGGCAGCGCGTCCAGTACGGTCCTCTTATGCCAAGGAATATGCGCTGCACGGTAACATGCTGACGACAAAAAATAAGACATGCCTAAAAAATGTAAGGAGTACAGTATGTTGGTATCCCTTCTGCAAAAGCTTTTTCCCCTGGGCTGCATGGTGTTGCTGGCCACATCCGCAGTTTGCGCCGAACCGGCTAATCATGCCAAACTCATGACCAACAGCGAATACAAACAGGCCTTTGAGACGTATTCGGCAACATTGCAGGAAGCGAGGACATGCCTTGACGCAAAGGATTTTGCTTCGGTGCAAAAGACCGTGCAGGCCGAAATGGATGACTCGGTAAAGGAAGATGTTGCCTCGGGTACTGCAGAGGTGGAAGCGTGGAGTACAGCCTATTCCGTAGGCCGCGAAAGCCTGAACCGGGAATTGAAATGGGACTGGCTGCGCCGTCACCCTGAAGGCATTCAGGGCTTTTACCGCATGCAGAGCAAGGCCTTTGACGGCTGGCTTACCGTGGAGAAGGGCGACAAGCCTGATCTGTATGCCGTGCAGATCTACGCCATCCAGAAGAATGCCCCCAACAACAGCGGGGAACTGGACGGCTTCGGCAAACTGACCGACCATTCTATGAACGCCGTGGACAAAAATGACGACCAGAATCCTGTCAGCATCACGTTCAAGGGAGATACGGCAACGATTGCTGAGCCCAAGGCCTTCAAGGAAAGTGGCGCGTTGGGCGCAGGTGTCAGTTTTGACGGTGATTTCGCACGAGAAAAGAAATGAGGTTCCCCATGAATACCGTCGCTCGATTAAAACTCTTCTCTTTGCTGTCAATTTTGGCAATTTCTCTCTCACTGGTTCTGGCAACGTCCGGCATGGCTGCCGATTTGTCACAGGCCGAGGCCAAGCGTCTGCTGGAAGACACAAAAATGATAGCCTCGTATCTGGATCTGAAAGGGGAATCAGACTATGCAAAAACGCCGCAGCATATTATCGAGGCGGCACTGTTCGGCTGCTACGATGCAAAAATGCAATTTGCATATGAACAGGAACAGCGCAAGGAAACCGGCAAGCCAGCGTTGCCCGGTACTTCTGCCCTATTTACAGTCAACGGGAAGGCCGTGACGGCGGATCAGGTCCTTCGGCGTGAGGATGCCCCGGACCTGTTCAAAAATCTTGCTGAAAGCTTTACCTGCTTCATAACCAGGGATGCTGTCTCACTTGCGGCGTTGCAGTTTACCGGCCACGCTCTCAAGAAGCACAGTGTACCAAAAGGCAATGAATTTTTTGGTGATAGCCTGCTTAATGACAAAGGATACTTTGTGTGCATTGACGGCTTGGGCGATGCGCCAACAGAAGCTGTGCTTAAAAAGGTTACACCCCAGGGTAACGGTTTTCTGCTGACGGGAGAGGTCATCGAGGTCATGGGCGATCCTGAAGAACATAAGAAGCCGGGAACATTTCGTCTTGAACTCACGCCTGGGGACGTGCCGGGCACCTGGAAGCGCCAGTACACGGAGAAAGAACCGACAGAGTAAGCGTTGTTGTGCTTTCCCGTTGTCTCCACAAACACGCCCCCTCGTGGAATACCACATGCTGCGTCGTGTGCCCCCGGAAACGCCGGGGGCCTGCCAAAGGCTGCTTGCCTCTTTAATGAAGGAGAGAGGTTATGGTCAAATATTCCGTATTCCCCTTGCTCATGTTCTGCCTTGCCGTACTTCCTGTTCACGCTGAGGAAATCGCGGTCGATCCCAAGGCTCCTGCCTATCATAATGCCCGTTTCGGCTTTTCCCTTTCCTGGACGCCCGGAGAGTATACAGTGTTCGAAGCCGATAACGGCGATGGCATTACCGTCACCGACGGCAAGGGCCTCACCATGCAGGCCTATGCCGATCTTGAACCGAGGGCCAGCGACGTAAGCCGCGAAAATTTCTTCGCTCAGGCCAACAGGAAGCCAAAGGCAGAATACAAACGGGTCAACAAAGAGCAGGGATGGTATGCCCTTTCGTATGTGGAAAACGGCAACATTATCTACATCAAGCAATTTTATCACAAGGACCACTGGCCTACATTGCATTTTGAATACCCGCAATCCATGAAAAAGCAGTACGACCCATTGGTGAACAAAGCCGTCTCCACATTCCGACCTTTCTGACCAGATCGAATCGGAGAGAACTTCCCTGCTAACAACCTGTCAATAGACCAGGGTCCGAACCGACCCGAGGGATTCGCACCTACAATTACGCAACTGGTTAGCAAGAGGCAGTTTATTGCTGTATTGCCTCCTCTCTGAGGTGGGACCATAGCTTTAATAAAGGTGGAGCCAAAAAAATTGCAAGTAGATAGGGACTGCACGATTAAAACTAGGGACAGGGTAGGCACAAATTAAAAAGGGCTTACAGCGTTTTGCCGTAAGCCCTTGTTTTTACTGGTGCGCCCGGCAGGAATCGAACCTGCGACCTACAACTTAGGAGGTTGTCGCTCTATCCAACTGAGCTACGAGCGCTGGATGCATTTTGAATTTAAAAATTAGTTAGGTGGTATTAGTGGGCATGTCAATAGCAAGATGTTGTTTATTTTAGAGGCTCAATATGCACGATTACATCAGCGTCAGGAAATATTGTACAGACGGCTTTTTCTGCCGCATGTGCCAGGCTATGCGCTTCTTCCAGTTTTTGTGAGGCCAGCACTCCGATACGCATTTGTATAAAATATTGAGAACCGCTCCGACGAACGCGAAGCTTCTGTACAGCTAGCACGCCTGGCACTGCCATCACCGCTTTTTGTATGGCCGCTTTAGCTGCGGGAGGGGCAGCATCCATAAGGATGTTTATGGCTTCGGCAGCCAAGCGGAGACTCGTTATGAAGATAATAAAAGCAACCAATAGCGCTGCAATGGTATCAGCCTGTAGCAGCACATGATGCAGAGTGGCTGGAATGTGCAGTCTCTCTGCCAGCCAGACTGCCAGTACCCCGGCAAGAACAACAGCCGACGAAAGAATATCAGTTGAAAAATGCAGGGCATCTGCTTCCAGGGCCTGACTGTCGTGTTCACGGGCTACCCGGCGTAATACGCGTACTCTGTTAATATCTACAGCCATGGAAAGCAGCATGACGCCTACACACCAGAGTGAAGGATGCATGGGGCTAGCTCCCTCAAGCAGACGGTGGATACCTTCCCATGCCACCCAGGTGCATGTCATAAATAATAGTAGCGTCTGAGCCAAGGCAGAAAGATTCTCAGCCTTGCCATGGCCAAAGGCATGCCTCTCGTCTGCCGGCTGAGAGGAGATGTGTACTGCAAGCAATGTGAGCCCTGCTGCCAACAAGTCTATCCCGCTGTGCAGTGCTTCAGATAACATACCAAGACTGTTGGTGTAGAGTCCTATGGTCAGTTTAATTGCAGTAAGGCCCAGGGCAGCTAACATAGATAGTACGGCGGCACGCTGTTTCTCTTGAGCGGCTTCTGGCTGTGTCATATCTGCCTCAGTTTTTTGGCTGAAAACGCTGCAATGCAGATAAAAGCGCCTCTCCATCCTTTTTGTTTGGTGTCGTGGGCAAAGGAGGCAGCATGCCCAATCCTTCCATGGCATCGTGAAATGCCACAGCACTGATGGAGGTTACAGCACTAATCCATGTCAAAGCACAGCGCGAAAGAACACGCATAACAGCCTGACGCAAGGCTGCTCCATCCATATTCTGACGAGCATCAATCAACACAAGGGCAGGTGGTGTAGCAGGATGCATTAGAGGCAAAGCTGCATCCAGTGTCGCTTCAATGTGCAGAGTAAAGCCTGCTTCTTTAAAGGGGGCAAGGGCATCAGCCAACGAGGAAACATCACTGGAAACCAGCAAGACAGTTTGTGTAGGGGTATTCACAATGCACATCCTGATAAAAGTGCCCGGCGCGAAGCTTTTGCTGTCGCGTCAGGCACGGGGTTGTTCAGTTTCCACCATGGCAGGTATGTTCCTGCGAAAACTCCGGCAACTGCCCGGCAAGGAAAGCCTTGACGCCTTCTCCCACAGTGGGGAGCTGCCCTGCATAGAAAACATGGATACCCACCTGGTTGAAGGCCATGAGCGGACGGAAACCCATGCCTCCCGCCAACAGAGCCTTGACACCCTTACCTGCCAACATCTGCACAGGGGCAAGGCAACCTCCGTGTTCGTGGGGCGGATTGTCCAGAGTGGTTACACTTTTGACTTGATCATTTTCAATTTCCACTAGTGTAAAAACGTCACAGTGCCCAAAGTGCATACCCATTCCGGCATCAAGTCCTCCAGGATGCGCAGAAGGAACGGCGAGCAGTGTATCCATAAAATAACCTCACTTTGATAAAGGGTTGTTGAATTCAATCCAACGGCGTTTGTGCCGCAGGAATAAACGGCCGCAGCGTTGCTGACGCAGCAGGTCGAAAAGTAACAATAGTTTGCCAAATTTTCTTGATAGTGTGGCCGAGTGGCGCATCAGTCTCTGTAGCCGCCAGACCCTGTGCAGTGGCATGTGCCATGGCTGCGTCAAATGGCACCCGGCCGAAGATTGCATACCCGGCCTTTTGGCAGGCATTTTCCATATCTGTCGTACCTTCGGGATTGAGATCCCAACGGTTAATCACTACCCCAACGGGCACTCGAAAATGACGACAGACGCCTGCCACACGTTCCAGGTCGTGTAAGCCGGAAATGCTCGGTTCTGTCACGACAACAGCCAGTGTGGCCCCTGCAAGAGAGCTGATTACGGGGCAACCTATGCCTGGGGAGCCATCACAAAGAATGGTGGTAAAACCCTCGCGTTTTGCCAGAGCCCTGGCCTCACGTTTGAGCACACTGACAAGCCGGCCGGAATTTTCCTGCCCGGGTACGAGTGCTGCATGCACCATAGGGCCGAAACGTGTATCACTGATGTGCCATACTCCACAGTGCGCTTCTGGAAAATCAATAGCTAGCTGTGGGCACAGGGCTACACAAACGCCACAGCCCTCACATAGTGCCGGATCAATAAAAAAAGTCCCATCTTGCCACTTTATGGCGTCAAAATGGCATATTTCATGGCACTGACCACAAGTAATGCAGGCGTCAGAGCGTATGCTTGCCTTATTACCCCCCATGAAAGGAGTACTCATACGGTCAACAGGGCGCAATATAATGTGCAGATCAGGCACATCAACATCCAAATCACAAAAGACAGTGTTTTGCGCAAGAGCGGCGAAGGCAGCAACGAGGCTGGTTTTGCCTGTTCCCCCCTTACCGCTTATGACCACAATCTCATGTATTTCTGTTTTGGCATCAGGCATGGCCCATCTCCCCAAAGGTAAACAGAATATCATTGGCCATGCGGGCAAAAAGCGTATGCCACTGCGGCCCCATATCGGCAATAAGGCCACCTTGAGCCACCCATTTTGCTGCCTCACGTGAGAAGGGGACTGCGCCAATCAGTGGGAGAGCATGGTCCTGACAGAAGGCTGCAACAGCTGCATCGCCGCCTGTATTGCCAGGCATGTCGGCTCTATTGATAATAACGGCCAGGGGTAACCCCAGAGTACGGAATGCCTCCCAAGCGATGCGAAAATCAGCCATACCAAAGGGCGTTGGGTCTACAACAAGCAGCACGGCGTTAACGTTGCGGGCGACGGTAACGGCAGGGCAGCTTACACCGGGCGGACTATCCAACAAAACATCAGTGCTGTTTTCTGCCATGGTATCAAGTTCTGCCAATAACCGGCGCAATACTGGTGGTGTCATTACCTCACCAATGCGCGTCGTGCCCGACACATAGGATGTGCCGTCTGCCAAATGCCCCAGTTCTATCGTGCCAAGGGTACGTTGTCCCTTGACAAGTGCATTTGAACCGCAGACAGAGAAACAACCGCCACAGGCATGGCACATATCAGGGAATAGGGTCATTTTTTGCCCAAAACGTGCAATGGCCCCGAAATGGCAAATGCTACGGCATTTGCCGCAAAGCGTACATGCAGCAGCTTCCACGGCCATGGGCACTACGATGGAAACCACCTCTGTATGCTCCACCTGAGGGTGCAGAAAAAGATGCAGATTGGGAGCTTCCACATCCGTATCGGCCAAGACATGCGACCGAGGCCATACGCGATGCAGCGATGCGGTCAGCGTAGTTTTGCCTGCACCGCCCTTGCCGCTGGCAATGGCAATACGCATGACTGCCCCTAAATACCTGCTGCATGGTTTGGGGCCGATGCCACGTGGCATTGGCCTGAACGGTAGCGGTGCAAAGCCTCACCTGTGCTCATCCCATCCATATCCTGAATGACGGTAATGCCTGCTGTCTGCAATGCTTCAAAAGCCTTGGGACCGACATAGCCGCTTATGACCACATTGACGCCCGCACTGGCAAGATGCTCTGTTGTGGCAATACCGGCACCCTGTGGCAGCATTTGTGCATCGCCATTATCTAAATAGGAAATGTGTGCATCCTCCTTTGCATCTGCAGGACAGGTGGCTATGATAAACCCTCCGGCCCTGCCATAGCGAGGATCCACTGCATCATCAAGGCTGGGACCTTCACTGGAAATGGCAACAACAGTCATGGCGTTTCTCCCTTGCACACGGCAACTTGGAACATCGCATGTGTCTACAAAGGCATAGGTACCGCCCTCGACACGCAGTGCCTTGCCAGATATGAGGGCCTCGGCCACAGCCCTGCGTGCGGCTGTGAGCGTACGCGCGTAGGTGAACCGCGAAACACGCACCTTTGCTGCAGCTTCAGAAGTATTCAGGCCTTCCAGATCACTCAGACGCAATGCCTCAAGGCCTTCCACAGGCAGGCGCACTTCGTCCAAAAGCCGCAACGGAACACCACATGGTTTGAAGTACGTGGCATTGGGTTTGTGCTCCACATAGCGACAATGACGTGGCCGAGCCATGCCTATTCCTCATTCATGGTCAAGTTCATTTTGCTCAAATGTTCAAAATAACAATACTGCGTATTTCAATCTTGTCAAGTATAGTTCCTATTTTTATTGCCAAGTCATACAAATAGGAACAGGGCAGTCCGTCACCAGACTGCCCTGCACTGATACAGCGCCTTGAGCGCAAGCTTTAATGGGATGTGTCAATTCCCTTGGCGGCTGCTTCGTCCACAACCCAGATAAGGTCGCCGAAAGAAGGCCGTACCATCTGTGCGGGCAGAGTTGGATCTGCCAACAGGTTGAGCGCTTGAGAGAGCACATGATGCTTCTCTTCACCTGTTACGAGAAACATGCAGCAGCGGGCGTTGTTGATAACCGGCAGGGTGAGGGTAATTCTGTCCCCCTTGCGTTCTGGAACGTACTGGTCAATGACGAG
>JAFTDG010000014.1 GCA_017454325.1 Desulfovibrio sp.
AAGAGGCTATGTTTTTGGTAATTTTCTTGACAGGTGTACATGACTCGAATAACAAAAAAGAAGTGCGCTCGTAGCTCAGCTGGATAGAGCGTTGGCCTCCGGAGCCAAAGGCCGTGGGTTCGAATCCCGCCGGGCGCACCAGAATATCAAATAAAACTGGGTAGTTAGATGGAGTATCTAGCTACCCTTTTTGTTCTTTGAAAAACGGCCAGCTGTTGGATTTTGTTGGATAACAGAAGAAGCAGCTGATAACCCAGTGAAATAGAAGAATTATTTATCCAACCGTGAATCCACGCAGGCCTTTTCCCCTGCGGGAAACAGGCCGGAAATTGGATGCGTTGGATAGCGATCCAATCAACTGAAATAACAGATTTTTTAGAAAAGGGTTCAAAGGCCGTTCTCCTGTCCGAAAAACAAAAAGGATTGATATTGGATTGAAAAAGCTGCGTACTTCGGGCATCCTAGAAGGGTACGGCCTATAGCCCTTGTAGTGAGAGGCCGGTTTGTTGGATGGGCATGTCAAAAAAACGATGAGGGGTGGCATCGGCTGTGAGCGTTGGATTGTCCAACGAATGATCCAACCCGGTTGGATGGATTTTTGGATTCTTGTAGCAGGTTAAAAATGATAATATTGGGTGGCCGAGGCGGGAGGACTGCGAACCCTCCATCCCAACAAGGTCTATACCTCAGGGACAGTCGTAGCAGTAATATCTCTGCGGTTCACTTCGACTATAAAGGGAAACCAATACGGAAGGACAGGCATAACTCTTCGTCGCACACACCGGGACAAGATCCTGAATTCTCCGGGTTACGCATTGATTTGCAGTTGCCTCGGATGCAGACGGCAAGGTTAGTGCAAGACACGTCGCTACGCATGAAGGGCCTATTTTTAGTCATCCCAGCATGGGAGCCGAAGCATTTTTTCGAACCCTGAGATGTTGAATGTCAAGATGATGAACAGAAACCGAAGTGGCTCTGTTTGGGACGATCTTGCCATATTGCTTCGGCCATTCCGGGCACACCCATCATATTAGAACGGGAGACCATCACAGTTTTACAAGCCCTATCTGCCGGAGAATAGCGATCATGCCTTCGGCTGCAACGTCGTTAATGATTTTTCCCTCTCCGTTGAAATAGTAAAAATTCATGACGGTGGCGGCAAAGTGTTTCCCTGTAGGCTTGCTGCCCATGAACGGCCCGTCATGCGTGCCGGTGCATGTCCAGCGTACCGCGACAATGTTGCCGTCCGCGGCCATCTCCTCCAGCTTCCACTGCACATCGGAAAAGCCTTTCCTCATGAAGCGGACAATGCCGAGGTAGCCTTGTCCGCCATATACGGGTTCCTTTGAAGCAGGCGTGTAAAACGGGGCCTTGGCATCCACGAGTTCCGCTGCCAGGGCGTCGTCGCATGTGTTTATCATGGTCTCAAAGCGCTTCATGGCCGCTTTGTTCCGTTGTTCCTGTGTGGCAGCGCTCATATCCGCAATAGCGGTATTGGTGCGTGAAGCGTGGCAGGCACAAGTTAGCAAGCAAAAGACAACCGAGATAAGCAGGATGGGAATTCGTTTGGAAAACATAAGTTACTCCTTTTTTGTGTCCGCCAAAGAGCATACGGCAACGAGCGCTACACGCTACTCAAAAAATATGCCGGGCCGGAATGAATGGGTTGTGCGCCTTTCCCTGTCCATGCGCGTAATAGGGATTTCGGGATTGACAAAATTTCGCCTACGAACTAAATATATCTCATGAACGAACTTTCTGCAATGCCCCATTCCATGGAAAATGCCGAGCTGACGGGCAGCGATGCCGTTCTTGCCTTGGCCGCCGCCATTCGCAAAAGGGGTAATGTCTTTATTAGTAAGGCGCTGGAACGGCGGGGCATCACGGATATCCTCCCCGCCCATGGGGCCGTATTGCACGCCTTGTTCGCGGCAGGGGCACTCCGAATGCAAGATATCGCCCTGCGTATCGGCAAGCGTAATAACACGGTTACGGGCCTTATCAACACACTGGCTGCACGAGGGTACTGCCGCCGGGAAACGGATAAACGCGATGGCCGCGCACAGATGATTTCCTTGACAGAAAAGGGCGAAAGGCTTCGACAGGTATATGAGGATATCTCCCGTGACTTGCGGCAGAGGATGTGGGTCGGCATTCCGGCTGAAGATCGTGACGCTTGCGCGGACACGCTGGAAGCCATTCTACGCAATTTGAAAACCGACGCGCCGGAGTAGGTAATGCCGAATTATTTTGCATTCCAGTGGCACATTACAGAGGCTTGCGACCAACGGTGCAAGCACTGCTACATCTATGCTAATAATCCTGGCAAGATGCCTGCCAGTATGGCATGGTCAAAAATGCAGCATGTTGTGGATCAGTGTGTTGCAATGTGCCGTAAGTTTGACCGAATGCCGGAGTTTTATCTGACAGGCGGCGATCCGCTGTTGCATCCTGATTTCTGGCGTCTGGTGGAACTATTACGGGATATGAACATCCCTTTCACAATCTTGGGCAACCCATATCATCTTGACAATGATGTCTGTAAACGTCTGAAGCGCAATGGCTGTCAGCGTTATCAGCTTTCGCTCGACGGGATGCGGTCAACACATAATTGGTTCCGCAAGCATGGTGCTTTTGACGCCACCTTGGCAGCCATTCCCCTATTGCGACGAGTAGGCATTGAAACAGTCCTCATGTCCACTGTTTCCGGACGCAACATAGAAGAAATTCCCGATGTGCTGGATATTGCCGTGGAGAATAAAGCGGATGTGTTTGCCTTCACACGGTATGTTCCGGCAAAAGGCGAGGCAGACAACGGTATCGATCCGCTGGATTATCGTCGACTTCTTGATGCCTGCAATCAAAGGATGAGTGAGTACCAGCGCCGTGGCTGTTCTACTTGGCTGGACAGGAAAGATCACCTTTGGACGCTGTATGCCTATGAGCAGGGGGAATTCGTTATTCCCGATGATGCGATTCCCGGCGTCATATATGACGGCTGCAACTGCGGCAACTGTCATTTGACCATTTTGCCCGATGGGGATGTCCTCGCCTGCCGCAGAGTCAATGGAAGCCGTGTGGGGAATGTATTCAAGGATACGCTGTCCCGCCTTTGGCTTGGCCCTTTGGAACGGTTTAGAGAGTATGAGGCGTTCAAGAAATGTGGAAAATGTCCACTTCTCGCTTGGTGCAGGGGATGCCCCGCCGTGGCTAAAGCTGTGACGGGTGATTTTTACGGCGTTGACCCTCAATGCTGGAGAAAGGCGGATGCGTGAACGTCAAACTCAGGACATACCAGCAACAATGAGGGCTGTGCTGTTGCGTGGAGTCACTAGGGCAGAGGCTATCCGGCTTGTTCACTGTCCTGTGCCTCCTGTGGAGCCCGATTGGGTGCTGGTGCGCATTCGGGCTTTCGGCATCAACCATGCGGAGCAGATTCTGCGGCTGGAGGAAATCACGGCAGAGTATATCCAGAAGCCAGTTATCCCCGGCATTGAATGCGTGGGGGAAATAGCCGATGCATCGAATAGCCGTTTTTTCCCCGGGCAGAAAGTAGTGGCGCTCATGGGTGGCATGGGACGCAGCTTCAACGGCAGCTATGCCGAGTATGCCCTGTTGCCCGCGCATCATGTATTTAGCGTCGATGTTTCACTGCAGTGGGAGGAACTTGCCGCCGTGCCGGAAACATATTTCACGGCCTGGGGCTCGTTGTTTCATTGCTTGTGCATGAAGCCGGGAGAACATCTGCTTGTCAGGGGGGCGTCGTGCGCACTTGGTCATGCCGTCCTGCAACTCGCCAAAGCGCTTGGCTGCAAGGTGACAGCCACAACGCATCGTGCAGCACGTCTGGCGGCGCTTGAGCAAATGGGAGCTGACGTCGCGCTTCTTGATGACGGGCTTTTGGCGGGACGGGTGCAAGGCATAGCAAAGGCTCTGGAACTCGTCGGGCCAAAGACACTGCGCGACACCCTGCGCTGCGTGGAGCCGGGCGGCGTGGTCTGCAACACCGGCATTCTGGGTGGGGAGTACGAACTCAACAGCTTTGACCCCATCAAGGAAATTCCCAACGGCGTGTATTTGACCGGCTTTTTCAGCAACACGCCGACACAGGGTGATATAGATGACATTTTTTCATTCCTTGAAAAGCATCATCTCACGCCATGTCTAGGCAAAGTCTACGATTTCGACGACATCAAAACGGCCTTGGAAGACATGGACAGGAAGAGAGTGCAAGGCAAGGTTGTGATTCGCGTCGCCTGATGCGGGCACTCCTTGCCAAGCCAATATAAAAGCATAGGAGGTAAGTTATGGCATTGAGCAATCTCTCTGACTGGAATGGAAAGGGACAGGGCATGGTCTCTACGGCCTGCGGTTCCAAGGGCAAACCTGCCGCCTGCGGCTCAAAAGGGCGTCCTGCCGCCTGCGGCTCAAAGGGGCGTCCTGCCGCCTGCGGCTCAAAAGGCCGCCTGGTAAAGTAATCGTATTTGCGCGGCCCTGATGCCTTTGCTGCATTGGGGTCGCGTCTGAAGGAGAACGAGATGGTGGTACTTTTGGTAAACGGCAGTCCCAACAAAAACGGACATACCGCAAGGGCTCTGAAAACAGTGGAAGATGAACTTCATGTTCATGGCGTGGATGCCGCATGGTTCCAGATCGGCACGAAAATGGTGCGCGGCTGTATCGGGTGCAATAAATGCGAAGAAGCATGCCGTTGTGCATTCACCGACGACAAATGTAATGACATGATTGATGCTATCGCGCAGGCGGATGCCGTCGTTATAGGTTCCCCCGTTTATTTTGCCGGTCCGAATGGAGCACTCTGCGCTCTGCTTGACCGTGTTTTCTATGCTGCTTGTGCTCACAAAAGGCTCTTTCGGGGGAAGCCCGCCGCAGCTCTGACAACATGTTGGCGTGCTGGAGGAGTTGCTGCTATTGACCGCCTGAACAAATACTTTCTCTACAGTGAAATGCCAATAGTCAGCAGCAAGTACTGGAACATGAATTTCATGGATAACGATTCCTTCGGCACTGATGTTCTTCGGCAGCTAGCGGGGAACATGACCGAGATGCTAAAAAAATAGGGCAACGTAGGCACGAGGTCAGACGATGCATTTTTCAAGCGGCATAAACCGTCCACCCTATGAGGCGGATGATGCCTTCCTGCAGGTGACAAGCGGTTGTTCACACGGGCGATGCGAGTTTTGTTCATTCTACAAGGATGCACCTTTCCGCGTTTCGCCCATGGAAGAGGTGGAAAGCGACATCCATGAACTCGCTTCAACGGGGATTCCGTTCCGCAGAGTTTTTCTACAGGGAGCCGACCCATTTATTCTTCCCTATGACAAGCTGATGTGTGTGGCGGAATTGATTCACACGCATATGCCTTCCGTGCAGTCCATTGGTGGCTATGCCCGCGTAGACAATATCCGCAACAAGAGTGTCAGCCAGTTAGCAGCTCTGAAAGATGCAGGATACGGCAATTTCTACTTTGGCAATGAATCCGGCGACGATGCTATTCTTGACAGGATGAACAAGGGGTACCATGCGGACTTTGTTGTGGAGATGCTTCAACGGCTGGACAAGGCAGGCATGGACTACATCATGAACTTTCTGGGCGGGCTTGGTGGGCATGGCTATGGTCTTTCACATGCGCAAAAATCCGCCGACGTCATCAATCTCCTGCATCCCACCATGGTCTATGCCTCCGAGTTGACGCTATTTCCTGATACGCCTCTTTCACAGGACGTGCAGGCCGGAAAATTCGCTGAAGCGACAGAAGTGGAGCGGTTGGAGGAATTGCTTGAGTTTGTTGGCGACCTGCGTATCCCAACCGTTTTCAAGGCAGAGCATGTGACCATCCCGGTACCCATACGCGGCAGTATACCCGACCATCAAGAGCGAATGTGCGACACCGTGAGAGAATTGATCGTCTACGCCAAACAGGGCAGATTCGATGCTTACCGCAGTCAGGTACGGGGGCTTTGATAATTGGAGGGAGAAGATGAAAAATACCGTTGCAACAGTCCGTGAGGCCAAGGGGCATGAAAAACTTGTCATGCTCACCGCTTACGATTACAGCGTCGCCCGCATTATGGATAAGGCCGGAGTAAATGCGCTGCTGGTAGGAGATTCCCTTGGTATGGTCATGCTAGGTTATCCTGACACGCTTTCCGTGACTATGGACGACATGGTGCGACATTGCGCTGCCGTGGCGAGGGGAGCGCAGAAGGCCCTCGTGGTCTGTGACATGCCCTACATGAGCTGCCATATCTCCCCCGCCGAAACGGTGCGTAACGCCGGACGGCTTGTTGCTGAAGGCCATGCGCAAGCTGTAAAGCTGGAGGGAGGTGCAGATTTCGTTGCCGACATTCGTGCCCTGGTACGAGCGTCCATTCCTGTCATGGGGCATCTTGGCCTGACGCCTCAATCTGTCAACGCCTTTGGCGGATTCAAGGTGCAAGGCAAAACGAAGGAAGACGCGCAACGCTTGTTGGACGATGCCCGCGCTGTAGAGGCCGCCGGAGCTTTCGCACTGACGCTGGAATGTGTGCCTGCACCACTTGCCGAACGTATCACGCGGGAACTTGCTATTCCTGTCATCGGCATCGGCGCGGGTGCGGCGTGCGATGGTCAGGTGCTTGTCTGGCAGGACATGGCAGGGCTGGGTGACCGTCAGGTACCTCGCTTTGTCAAAGGATTCGGGAAGTTAGGAGAATGCTTGTTCGACGCAGTGAGTACTTATGCTCGAGAGGTTCGCAACGGCATATTTCCCGGACCTGATCAGTGTTATCCCTTGCCTGAAAGTCTTGATGAGGTCATTCGACAACTTAAATAAAGTGAACCAAGCGCCTCCTACTTATTAAATGTGCACTGTAAATTTCGTCGATCCATATCCCCCGCCTCACACAGATTCTTGAAAACATGGTAATCTCCGTTTACAATTTTCATGACGGAGGCCCTATGCGAATCTACCAAGCTGGCCCGCTTTTCACAGCCGCAGAAATCCGTTGGCACAAGGATTTTACGCAACAACTCAGCGATGCCGGATATGATGCCCAGTGGCCCGGCGATTTCTTCACACCGTAGGAAATCGATGCATGGGGAGCCGATGCCCCCAAAAAGATTATGGAAAGAGTCAGGGCTGCCATTGACGATTGTGACGCCGTTGTAGCTCTTCTTGACGGTACACAGGTTGATGACGGCACTGCTTGGGAAATCGGCTACGCGTATGCCAAGGGTAAGCCTGTCGTCGGCATCAGAACCGATTTCCGTAATGCTGGCGACACCACGCATGGACGAGTCAACGCCATGATTGAAGGGAGCTGTGTTGCCATTGTCGATAATGTTGATGGAGTGCTGAACGCACTTGGCAAATTAGTCTCTCCCTGAAGTGAGGATTTTCGCCATGGCTATCCCAGATTTTCAAACCCTCATGCTACCCTTACTTCGTATTTCTTCCGAAGCTGAAGTAAGTCTATCGGAAGCAACAGAACGATTATCGACTGAATTTCACCTAACAGATGAAGAACGTAATGCTCTTTTGCCATCTAAAAGGCAAACAATCATAAAAAACCGCGTCGGATGGGCGAAAACTTATCTTGTAAAGGCAGGTTTGCTACAAGCAACTAAAAGAGCACATTTTACAATTACTGATGTTGGAAAATCTATACTTGATAAAAATGTTTCATGTATCAACATAAAATTTCTTCAACAGTATCCTGAATTTAGGAAATTCCATCAAGGAAATGACGATAATTGTGATTTCGATTCCATACATAATAATTTAGATGAAAACTTAACACCAGAAGAGATTATTCATAATTCATTGGATCAAATTGAAGAAACATTGGGCGATGAAATCTTAAATAAAATACTTTCGCAGAGTCCAGAGTTCTTTGAAAATCTTGTTGTTAAATTGCTTGTAGCAATGGGTTATGGCGGCTCATTCGAAGAGGCTGGCAGAGCATTAGGAAAGAGCGGTGATGGTGGCGTTGATGGTGTAATTGATCAAGATATCCTAGGGCTTGATAGAATATATGTTCAGGCAAAACGTTATACGGAAGGGAATAATGTTGGATCAAGTGCCATACGAGATTTCTTTGGTTCACTAGACAGGGTCAAAGCATCTAAAGGGCTTTTCGTCACAACATCAGAGTTTACGCATGACGCTAAAGAAACAGCTCAATATTTAAGCAAACGACTTGTCCTAATAAATGGACGCCAGCTTGTAAAACTAATGATTAGATACGGTGTGGGGTGCCGTATAGAGGAAACACTCTATATCAAAAAGCTAGACGAAGAATTCTTTGAATAAGCACTCATATGAACAAATTTGAGAAAATAAAGGGATTTCTTGATGAGCCTTTCCGCAACCGTATCCGAAAAAGCCAATCTCATCTGGGCAATCGCTGACAAGCTGACCGGAACGTTCAAACCGCACCAGTACGGTGAAATCATACTGCCCATGACCGTTCTGCGCCGGTTCGACAACGTGCTTGCCGATTCAAAGGTCGCAGTGCTCAAGGCGTATGAGCAGTATGGCAGCAGCCCCCTCAAGGACGCCATGCTCAAGAAGGCTTCCGGCTACCAGTTCTACAATACCAGCAAATTCACCTTTGAAAGCATCGTCGAATCACCCAATGACATTGAAGAAAATTTTGCCAACTACCTGAACGGCTTTTCGCAGAACATCAAGGAGTTGGTCGAGAAATTCCATTCCTTCAGGGACCACGTTACCCTGATGGCAGACAAAAAGATACTGTACTGGGTTTTGAAAGAATTTACGACGCCGAAAGCCAACCTGCATCCCGACGCTGTTTCCAACTTGGAAATGGGGTACATTTTTGAGGAGCTGATACGGCGGTTTTCAGAAGCGCATAACGAGGATGCCGGGCAGCACTACACGCCCAGAGAAGTCATCGAACTGATGGTCAACATTGTCTTTTCTTTCGACAGAGACACGCTCTCCGGCGAGGAAGTCACGAAGACCATTTATGACCCTGCCTGCGGTACAGGCGGCATGTTGTCTGTGGCCGACTCCTATATACACAAGCTCAATCCCAAGGCGAATCTGATTCTTTCTGGACAGGAAATCAACGACGAAACCTTCGCTATCTGCAAGGCCGACATGCTCATCAAGGGCAATCAGGCAGACTTCATCAAGAGCGGCAACACCCTGTCCGCTGACGCCTTTTCCGGCCACACCTTCGACTACATCCTCTCCAATCCGCCGTTTGGCCGCGAGTGGAAAAACGAGAAATCCGCTGTCGAGCAGGAGGCCAGGGATGCGCACGGCCGTTTTGGCCCCGGCCTGCCCAGCATATCTGACAGCCAGATGCTTTTCCTGCTGACGGCGGTATCCAAACTCAAGCCCAAGGGCCGGGCCGCTATCATCCAGAACGGTTCTCCCCTGTTTACTGGTGATGCCGGTAGCGGGCCGTCTGAAATCCGCCGCTACATACTGGAAAACGACCTGCTGGAAGCCATCGTGGCCCTGCCCAACGACATTTTCTACAAC
>JAFTDG010000106.1 GCA_017454325.1 Desulfovibrio sp.
AATTTGCATGCGTATTGACATGCTGTTTAACAAACAGGGTCACCTCTGTCCCCTGGGCCACGTCTTTCACAGTATGCAGCGGTCTCATTTTATGATAGAGTAGAAACCGAACTTAGGGTAAAGAAAAAAATGGGGGCATGTATGGGGGCATAGGTTAAAAAATTCATAAAATAAAGCTAGTAAATTAAGTTTGTTATTCATCTTATTCGGTAGTTGGTGGGCCCACCATTGCATAATCTTAATGCCCCGTAAGTTTTCCGAACTTTATGGGGCATTATTTTTGTGAGAACTGTAATTGTATGTAAAAGGTGTACTTATGAGTATGTATTTTGACAAAAAAACAGCACGAGGATATTTTCGGATCAACTAGGGAAGACTTTGGGCAAGGATATGTTGTTGTGCTTTCACTTGCCATTTCTAGAGAAAATAGATGAATACCGTTTTTACATTTTTAGAGTAAACTATATGAAATTTATGAACGAGAATATATGTAGAAAATTTTCACTACGCATAAAAATTATTTTACTTCTCTCGACTGCTTTATTCATATTTGGTTTATGCTCTGCGGGAATCAGTTATAAAATATTTCTTGATACATCAATAGCTCAAAATAAACAGATTGCGACTGGTGTTGCAAAACTTGCAGCCGGCATTATCGATGCAGATAGGGTAAATGAATATATTGCACAAGGTGAATCAGCAAAAGATTATCTTCTTACAAAGACAAAATTAGCAAATATAAAAAATAGTACAATAAATATAACGTATCTGTATGTTTATAAAATATTAGATGATGGGTGCCATGTTGTTTTTGACCTAGATTCTCAGGATTCTGTTGGTGAAAAACCGGGTACTGTTGTTCCTTTTGACAATGCATTTCAGAAATACATACCTACCTTGTTATCTGGGGGAACAATAGACCCTATTATCTCAGATGAAAAATATGGGTGGCTTTTAACAGCATATGCTCCTGTATATGATAGTGAAGGTGTGTGCCAGTGTTATGCAGCAGCAGACATATCTATGGACTGGTTGCGCATTCAGGCAAGGCAATATTTACTAAAACTGAGTTTACTCTTTTTATGTATTTATATTGTCATTTTGATTATTACCATTTTACTCTCAAATACAAATTTAATCATACCTATTAACACAATGGCCTATGCGACGAATAAATTTGCATTTCATACTAAAGAATCAATGGAAAGGAGTTTAGAGTGGATTCGTAAAATTAATATTCGTACAGGAGATGAAATTGAAAATTTATATAAGTCATTTGTTAAAATGGCAGGTGACAGTGTAAGTTATATCAAAGATATTCGAAGTAAGAATGAAGCTATTTCCTTGATGCATAATGCACTCATTCTTACGCTTGCCGATATGATAGAAAGTAGGGATAAAAATACTGGTGATCATATTCGTAAAACAGCTGCATATACAAAAATCATTATGGATGAAATGGTTCGAGAGGGTATTTATAAGGAGCAGTTGACAGATAAGTTTATTACTGATGTGGTCAATTCTGCCCCATTGCATGATATTGGAAAAATAAACGTGCCTGATGCAATATTGAATAAACCTGGGAAACTGACAGATGAAGAATTTGCCTTGATGAAGACCCACACAACGACGGGTGGCAATATTATTTCTAATATTATAGAAACCATTCCTGATGCAGAATATCTCCAGGAAGAGCGTAATCTGGCTACATACCATCATGAAAAATGGAATGGCAAAGGCTATCCCAGCGGTCTTTCCGGTGAAGATATTCCCTTATCCGCCCGCATCATGGCAGTGGCCGATGTGTTTGATGCCCTTGTTTCCAATAGAAGCTATAAGAAGGGTTTTCCATACGAGAAAGCCTTTGCCATTATTCTTGAGGAGCGTGGTTCTCATTTTGACCCGAAGATTGTGGATGCGTTTTTCGCCGTAAAGGATTCTGCTGTTAGGATCGCCGATGAGTTTGGAAAAATGGAAAATTCATAGTAAAAAGCCGTCTGTAATCTGCCCTAAATGTAATGTATTTCTGTTTTTCGGTCGATAGAATGTTATCCATGCATAAACGGGGGTTTCGTAGATGTCCCAAACCAATATCCTGCTTGAATCTGGCACAAATGAACTGGAAATTGTCGAGTTCTTCATTGACCATCCTGATGGGTATCGGGCCCATTACGGAGTTAATGTAGCTAAAGTTGTGGAAATTATACGGAGACAGCCGATTACCTCCATGCCTGAAATGCGGCATCCGGCTATCTGTGGCGCTTTTCACCACAGAAATGACCGAGTCGTGCCCCTTATTGATCTGGGAAAGTTTCTTGAAATCGGCCCCATTGAAAGCCCTGACGCGAAGACGATTGTAACGGAATTTAACAATCTGTTTTCCGCCTTTCTGGTCTCCGGAGTGGATAGAATACATCGTCTGAGCTGGACAGAGGTAGAAGCACCCGGCAATTTCCTGCAGAACGCCAGCAAAAGTTCTGTTGTGGGGGTCGTTCGTCTAGAAAACAGGGTTGTGTTCCTTTTGGATCTTGAGGCAATCGTTGCTGAACTTGAACCCAGCATGGCCATACGTTTCGAGGGAAGCATCAGCAAGGAAAGCGAGGGCAAGGTATACAATATCCTGCATGCGGATGATTCTCACAGTATTCGAGCTCTCGTACTGGACCTTTTCAAAAAGGAAGGCCGCTTCAATGTGCGTCAGGTTGAGAATGGGCAGAAGGCCTGGGATTACCTCTGTGCGCTGCGTACAAAGTGTGAGGAAGAGGGCAAGGATATTACCGAGTTTGTGCAAGGGGTTATATCAGATATAGAAATGCCTTTTATGGATGGCCTGAACCTATGCAAACGCATTAAGGAGGATCCTCTTCTCAAGAAGCTGCCGGTTGCGATTTTCTCTTCCATGATAAATGAGCCGTTGGCAAAAAAATGTGAATCGGTGGGGGCAGATGCACAATTTGCCAAGCCGGATTTGCGCATTCTTTCAGATCGGATGTTGCAACTTATTCTTGGGGAGCCTGCACCTGTATCCCAAACCGACGGGGAAGACCAGGCGGCATAATTTTATTGTCTTCATCTTTAATGGAAGGCACATGTAACGACGGAATCGGTTCCGTTATATGCTGCAGGTATCGTCAAATTTCCACTGGTCCAGACATGTAGCAATGAACTGACATACGGTATTGTGTTCAACCTTGCCTGGCCCATGTACGCGCAGTGGTGGGCCAAAACGGTAGTGCACAGTCAGATTGGTTTTGATGGGACCTAGCTCTTTGATCTTCTTGCCTTGTCCCCAGGCATCGGTCTTGAGGGCCAGTGGCACAATGGGCACTGCTGCTTTTTTGGCAAGTTTTACGCCTATGGTGTTGAAGTGCTGGGGGGCAAATATACGCGAACGCGTATGCTGTGGAAAAACAATGATGGAGATGTTTTTCCCAAGGCGCTCCAGTCCACCTTCCAGAACAGCTGTCAGGTCTTCACGGGGATTGCTTCGTCCTACCACAATAGGGTCACGTGAGCGCATGACAGGGCCAAAGAAAGGCATGCTTGTCAGGCTTTTTTTGACTACAAATGTTACCTTTTTGCGCGGTCTGATGATGCCTGGCAGCATGAACGTTTCAAGAGTGCTCATGTGGTTGGCCACAAATACACATGGACCATCCATGGCATTGATGGCGTTCATCCCCTCAATAGCAATAGTTGTACCCATGCGTTCCAGAATGTCGGCAACCCAGACGCTGGCGTACACCCAAGCCACGTCATCACAAAGTCCTTTAGCCGCACGATTGCACAGCCAACGAAGTGGACCAGCCAATAATCGGCTATAAAAGCTGAATGATGGCAGAAATACATCCAGAATACTCGGATGCTCGGCATGTGTACGGTAAGAATCACCGGTAAGAAATTTTTGCTCAAAAGGACCATGACCATTATAGGGATGCATGGCTAACCATCCGACTTTTTAATGTTATGAATTTTACGCCACCACTGGGAGAG
Organism: Desulfovibrio sp.; assembly: GCA_017454325.1. GTDB lineage: Bacteria > Desulfobacterota > Desulfovibrionia > Desulfovibrionales > Desulfovibrionaceae > Desulfovibrio. The sequence continues at coordinate 3,994 of JAFTDG010000106.1, forward strand.
ACGCGCTTCTTCGCCTTGTTCCCGAGGCTGATAAAATCGTCTGCCCACAAGCTCCGGCGGCAGATAATCCTGTGCAACCCATGCGTCTGGGTAGTTATGGGGATATTTGTATTCCTTGCCATAGCCCCATTCTTTTTGCAGCTGGGTGGATGGATTACGTAAATGTAGTGGGACTGGCAGTGCCCCATTGAGTTTTACTTCACGTTGGGCATTGAGATAGCCGCCATAGGCGGAGTTGCTTTTGCGCGCCATGGCAAGGTAGGTCACTGTTTCCGCAAGAGGTATAAAACCTTCGGGCATTCCCACGAATTCTACTGCCTGCTGGCAGGCTACAGCCAGCCGCAGGGCAGATGGATCTGCCAGACCCACATCCTCTGAAGCGGAGAGTATGAGCCTGCGGCAGACAAAACGCGGATCTTCGCCCCCTTCCAGCAGGCAAGCTAGCCAGTACAGGGCAGCATCTACATCACTACCTCGGATGGATTTGATAAGTGCCGAGGCCAGTTCATAGTGGTTGTCGCCGTCTTTGTCATGTCTGATGAGCACTTCGGGTAACGATGCCTTAACATGTTCATAATCACGACTGTTGTCTGGGAGAGCGGTCACATATTCAACAAGATTGAGTAAGGTTCGGGCATCACCATGGGCAGCATTGGCCAGAAGGTCTGCCACTGTAGCAGTGAGTTCCAATCCCATGTTTTGTGCTCCGCGCTGGGCCAGAGCTGTAAGTTCTTCATGCCCCAAAGGGCGCAGGCGCAGCACATGCAAGCGAGAAAGCAACTGGCGTGTGACGCTGAAGGAGGGATTTTCTGTTGTGGTTGCCAGCAAGATTAACTCACCTGATTCCACTAACGGTAAAAAAAAGTCTTGCTGTGCTTTGGAAAAACGGTGCAACTCATCTAATATGAGGATTTCCATCCCTGCCAGTGAACGGCGAAGGTGCTGTAAGCTAGCTTCAGGAGCACTGAGCCGCACATAGGGACGGCCACTATGTTTGGCCAGTAGCAGGGCAAGGGTGGATTTACCGCAACCAGGAGGGCCGAAAAAAAGAAGACTCGGCAACCTGCGTGCTTGCATAAGGGAATGTAATCGATTCGTGAGATGTGACTGACCCAAAAAATGCGCCAGATCATCCGGACGCATGCGTTCGGGTAGTGGGCAGTTCACGGCTACACCTCTCCAGTGGCATCGACTTTGCCAAGCTGTTGTGAAGCCCACCAGTGTAGCCCCAAGCAAAGTGTCGCCGCTGTTTCACAACGCAGTATGCGTGCACCTAAGCTGACGGCTGTAAATCCCGCATTGCACAGAACCGAGAATTCGCGTTTGGAGAATCCACCTTCAGGACCGATGACATACACGGTCACTCCCTCCTGACCTGTAAGCTCAGAAGTGAGCATGTGTACGCCATCCTGAAGTTCCCAGGGGAGAATACGGTGATCGGCCTCTTGGGCCATGGCTGCCAGTTCATCCACACCGTTTGAGAGCACGCGTACTTCAGGCAGCCAGGGATTACCGCATTGTTTCGCCCCTGCAATCAGCTGCCCCCGGCATGCTTCCCCTGAAGCGGGTGAAAGTTTGCCCTGACTGTGATCGCCTTGCCAGAGCCATATGGCGTGCGCTCCAAGCTCAACGGCCTTCTCCATAAAGAATCCACGCCGTACGGCCTTGCTGTATGCGAGTGCTATGATAGCACGGGCTTTTGGTGCAGGTGTTAGCTTTTCTGAAATACGAGTAAGCTGAACAAATTTTTTATTGACCGTATGAACTGAAAACAAACCGGTACGTCCCATGCCGTCAAGCAAGGCCACCTGCCTGCCTTCCGTAATACGTAATACCTGGCTAAGATGCCGTGCCTCCTGCCCGTCAAGGGTCACTGCATCACCCCAATGCTCTGGGGATACATAGAAAAAGGGAACAGTCATACCGGCATGGTGTCCTTTGTTGCGCGTACTTTGCGTACAGCTTTAAAACCATCCTGCAATGCTACAAGCCGTCCATAGTTTTTGCGGATTTCCTGCCCGGTTGGCGTTAGGGAATCTTCTGGCTGCTCTATGTAGTGGCGTTGCAGGTAGCGGTCGCGCAGTATCTTTTCAACGCCGTTAATAACGGCATCCACAAGAGCAGGAAAGAAGCTTACAATCTCGAATTTCAATTCGTTGAGCAGCTGCACGGCTTCGCGTAACATGGTGACGTATGTTATTCGCTGCCCCTTGAATGTGCGTTGACATAAATCTTCTAGAATGCGTACGCGCCTGGCTTGCTGAATATAGCTGAACCGTGTGCAAACCTCTTGATGCAGCTCGTGTAAAGATTCAAACACATCGTCATTTTCCGGCGCATATAGATAACTTGAAAGTACTTTACTTACATTGGAGAAAAAATCATCGCTGTAGCTGATCATGCGACGCTGGTGCTTTGTAAGCCAGCTGAAAAGGAATTTAAGCCTTTTTTCGTGGGTGTCTGTATTTTCCACTACTTCAGTACGTTTATAGGTGATATGCCCCGTGTATTCACCGCGTACAATATCGTTGAGGCGCAGAAACATGTTAGAGGTGTCCTTGATAATATTCAGTCCTTTAAGGGGCTCGCCAGTAAGCGGATGCAGGACTTCCTGCGAAAGTACGGAGAGAGCGCGGTCTTGGCGTACATTACCTGTGTTGAAGCCGTGTTGGCGGTAACGAATGCGCAGTATGATTACCCGATGTGCTCTGTCTAGAAAAAAATCATTGTTGCCAATAATGTTAAGAGCTTCTTCCTGATCTGCATCTACAGCTACCAAGGCAATTTTTTCTAAGGTCGGATAGCGCGTGTTTTCACCGGTGGAGAGATAGGTTGTGATGGTGCGGTCCGTCTGTCCCAGCACGCGCAGTAAAAAACGTTCCCCCATCTTGTGCAGCTTGCGCGCAAAGAGCGCACTGGAGGTGCGACGTTCTGAAACAATGGGGAAACCGTAGAGCTCCATGAGGTATTGATACACAAACATGCGGTTGCGTTCATACATCTCATTGTCACCACTGACAAATTTGCCGATGCGTATGCCGAACCGCTTGAGTTCGCTGTCAATATCTGAAGGGAATGAGGCAAAGATACCAGCAAGATGAAAGTGGTTGTCAGGCCCCCAGGCCAGTACATGCGCCCTGTCCATGTTGAGAAGGTACGGCATGAGAGCTGGATAATTTTCCATTTCAACAGTGTCGACAGCACGGAATTGTTGCCGGAAGATATCTTGATGGATGCGCGGCAGACGCGCAGCCATAGTTTGCAGATTTTGCTCAATTACCTGGTTTTCTAAAGGGCAACAAGCTCCATCGCCTTCAACAAGTACAGGATGTAGTTTGTCAAACTGGAATATTTCTGCAAAATAGTCCAGCTGACGAGCAAAAGCCACAAGCGCAAAACCGGGCAGATCTTTGTATTCAAACATATCGTTGTCAAAGGATGGCAGAAGTTCGCGACCTTCAACAAGTGGATAGTGTTTGCTTTCCTGATATGGTTTGACAAGACAGAAGCGGATATGCACAGCGTCGAGCAGCAGCTTAAGGCTGGCAAGATCTCCAATGGCAATGGGGGCGGCAAGCTGGGCGGCATTGCACCAGGGCAAACCGTCTTTGCTGAATACCTCCTGCCATTTGATCATTGGGCATCTCCCACGAGTTTTAATTATACCTATACCGTTTTCTAAAATATTTCCAGTATGTTTGCAGTTGCGGACAGCGCTCTCCACATGGGTTTTCTCATAAATATTCTTATGGGATGCGAGGATTGTCGCTATATTGATAGCATCAAGCATCACAAAGAGAGCAGTGTAGAAAAACTGTTCAGGTGGAAATCAGTATTATCCTGGTAAAGGTATAATACAAAAAATCCCCGACAGAAGAAATCTGCCGGGGATAATACTATGCAGGGAAAATGGCTTACTTGGCGTTTTTCACAGGCTTTTTTACAACACCAGAGCGAAGACAGCGGGTACATACAGTTAT
>JAFTDG010000107.1 GCA_017454325.1 Desulfovibrio sp.
GTGTTGAGCTTCCAGAAGGTGGACCAGGAGGAGCGTTTGAGTTATATTGAGGACATCGACTTGACAGAACTGCTGAATAAGCTTACGCGCCAGCAGCTGACATACCAGACTGTGCTCCAGTCTTCGTCGAAGATTATGCAGATGAGTCTGGCAAATTATATCTGATGTCCGTAACAACCATTTGTTGTAACACGCTACGGAAGCGCATATGCTGATATTGACGCGACGCCCGGGAGAAAGCCTGTACCTGGGTGATAAAATACGCATAACTGTTCTGGGAATGCAGGGCAAACAGGTCAAACTTGGCTTGGATGTGCCGAGCGATACTACGGTATATCGTGAAGAAGTGTATAAAAGAGTGATAGAAGAGAACCGCCGCGCCCTTGAAACCAGTAATAACGACCTCATGGTGGCTGCCGAACTATGGAACGGAACACAGAACGAGAAATAGATACCCGTCTTGGACGCCGGTGTATTGATGCCGACAAGATTGTACATTTTCCTCAGGGTTTGGCCGGTTTCGAGCAGGAACGGGAATTCATTCTTCTTCAGATCCGTCCAGAGGCGCCACTGCTTATTCTGCAAAGCGTGAACACTCCCGTGGTGGGGCTTCTTGTCGCCGACCCCTACAGCTTTCTCGACAAGGCGCAGTTTACACCTGTTCTTGGTGCCGCTGAAAAGCAGCTGTTGCAGATTGAAAATCTGGATGATGCTGCGGTACTGGTGACAGTTTCCATCCCTGCGGGGGTTCCGGAAGAAGCGGCTCTCAATCTCACCGGGCCTATCATCATTAACCATGAGGCTCGGGTGGGTATGCAGGTGCCACAGAATACCGATGGTCCACAACAGATCAACATGCACTCGCTCAAGCCTGCACAAACTACCCCCCGTAATATTGACAAAGAATCAGCTATTGGGGGGAACACTCACCCGTAAGGGTGAGGACAGCATAATGCGAGGGCGTTGGTCAATATGGAAGAACGGCCCCTTTTTGTTTTGCTGGATACCTGATGTTAGTCTATGCCCATGGCTTTGCCAATTTTTTTGGCGGCTTTTTTGACTTTTTCTAACGGACCTTGTTCTGTTGCGGCCTCGAATTCCCGTAGCAGTTCTTCCTGGCGGGGAGAAAGCTTGGTGGGGGTGAGCACACGTACTTCCACAAGCAAGTCACCGCGTGTCTTGCGACCGGGATAGGGCATGCCTTCACCGGCCAAGCGCAGCAGCGAGCCACTCTGTATGCCCTTGGGAATTTCCAAGGGCAAGGGGCCGTCCAAACCGGGTACCTCAGCACGATGACCCAGAGCGGCCTGTACAAAGGTTATCTCCAGCGTATATACAAGATCCTGTCCTTCGCGCTGCCAGCGTTTATCCTGTTCCACCGTAAGCACTACATAAAGATCGCCTGGGGGGCCTCCATGAACTCCGGGTTCTCCCTCGCCTCGTACGCGCAGGCGTGTGCCAGTGTCCACACCGGCGGGTACGCGTACTTGCAGTTCACGGGTATCGGTGGTGATGCCTTCGCCCTTGCATTTGGGGCAGGGTTTGCTGATAACGCGGCCAGACCCCTGACAAATAGGGCAGGGCATGGCAATTTGGAAAAAACCTTGAGAACGGCGAACCTGGCCCGTCCCATTACAATGGCGACATGTTTCGGCCTTGCTACCGGGGGCTGCGCCACTGCCTTTGCAGTCCGGACATGTCACATGTTTGGGCAGTTTGATGGTGATTTCTGCACCTTTGGCGGCCTGGTCGAACGAAATAGTCAGATTATAGCGCAAATCTGCTCCAGCCATGGCGCGGGAGCTACGCCCTCCCCCTGTGGAAAAGCCAAAGAGGTCGCCGAAGATGTCGCTGAAATGTGAGAAAATATCTTCCGCGCTGCCAAAACCACCAGTTCCACCCTGTACACCTGCGTGGCCAAAACGGTCATAGCGCGCCCGTTTTTCCGGATCACGCAACACATCATAGGCTTCAGCGGCTTCCTTGAATTTTTGTTCGGCTTCTGCATTGCCGGGGTTGTGATCAGGGTGATATTTTAAGGCCATCTTGCGGTAGGCCCGCTTGATTTCATCTTCAGCCGCGTCACGGCTGACACCCAGTACTTCGTAATAATCACGTTCCATGTTATTCCCGGCGTTTCTTCGCGTTAGCGACCAGTGTCAAAGAGTATACAAAAGTAGGACAACCTCTGTGTGGTGTCTGTATGGCATGACGGAATGCGAGTTATTTTTCTGTCGTGGCAGGAAGCTCTTGCCCAGGCAGGGGAATATACAGGCTAAGGTCATCCGGCAGCACTTTACCACCGGCAATTTCACGTAGGGCCGTCACGGTCTCCTTGTTGCGCGATTCCAGCAAGGGCTCATAGCCTTCGCGGTACTGGCGTACGCGCTTGATGGCCATTTGGACCAGTAAAAAACGGTTGTCCACGCGTTCCTGACAATCTTCCACAGTAATACGGGCCATGTTGCCTCCGAAAAAAACTGTTGCGTAACCACCGTTCCCCGGACAAACATCTAGCCCGGATGCATAATAATGCCGCCTTACAGTTTGTAAAGGGCGGAAAAATACTTTTGGAACGAAGGCCTGTTGAAAAGAAAAAAGTTATAAGGCATGAGATGTACTGTCAAGAATTTATCGTTTGTTATGTTGCACGTTCATCTATGCTTCTTCATTTTCTGTCAGCAATTCTGCAAAATGTTCTTTGCTTTGCGCGCGTAGCAGGGTGAGAGCTTCTTCTTTTGTGGGAATATGTCCCCGGCAGCGCGGGTGTTGCAATCTGTTTTCCGGACAGTAACCCAGCTGCACACAGTTGGGGCCAGCCCCGACAAAAAGGTCGGGCGCGGCCTTGCGGCAAAGACGCAGCATCTTCCAGGCGAGATCTCGAATTTCGGCTTGGGCGTTGCGACAACAGCGTATGGAGAACCAGTCTAGCAGAGCATGGGCATTCATGCCAATGATGGCTTTGAATTCTGTGGCTTGCGGTTTGATGTAGCGTAATTCCTCTTCTGGCAGGCCTGATGCAAGACCGGCGTCATACCACTGGCGAATGAGGTCGGCGAGATCGCGGCCCGTGAGCGTACAGGTGTGAGCGTCGGGCAGGGTGACTTCAGCGCCAAACTGAGCAATGCGTTGCGGGTAGACTACACTGAATGCACGTTTGCCATTCAGTTCAGCTCTGCCGGACTTGATAAGGTAGGAAGCAAGGCGCTTGCGTACGAGTTGCGTTTCCGTAACACGGGAGAAACCCTCCACCCCGAAGAGAAAGAAGTCAAATTCTAGTGCAGCTTTGTGTCCTGATTCCAGAATGTTCTGCACAATGTTGCGGGAGTATGGTGAAGCTGCAATTTCTTCGAGTGAGCGTTCGCTACGAACGAAACGGGCTGCAATGTCTGTATATATTTTCCCACCTCCTGCCAGCAGCATGACTTTGCCCTGGCCGGTGAAAGTCTCTTTGAGCATGCTCCCCTCCCATGATAGACAATGGCCTAAAATTATAGTTTAGATAAAAGTGTTGTATACCGCAATACCATGTGCATGTGCTCAGTCTTGTGCATTCAGCCATGGCTTGACAGCTTCCCTGCAAGAGGCGCAGGGTAATAAACCCCTGTTTCCTGTGAATAGAGTTATCCAGATGAGGCCAGCAAGACATGCAGCGTCCAGATCCTGTAAGTATTCCCCTGACACCCGGCGTTTATATGTATAAGGACGCCAGGGGGCGCATCATTTATGTGGGCAAGGCTCGTGTATTACGACGTCGTGTCCTTTCATATTTTCGACAGGAGGGTCTGCCCGCCAAGACGTTGGCCATGCTTTCCCACGCTGTGACAATGGAGTTCATCACTACCACGACGGAGAAGGAAGCCTTGTTGCTTGAGGCGAGCTGCATCAAGAAGCACCGTCCACGTTACAATATCATGTTGCGCGACGACAAGCAGTATGTACTTTTTCGCTTCAATCTCAAGAATCCCTTTCCCCGTCTTGAAATCGTGCGTAAGGCCAGACGCGATGGGGCACGTTACTATGGCCCTTTTACCTCAGGTCTTTCTGCCCGTGAAACGTGGAAACTCATTCATCGGGCTTTTACCCTCCGACGTTGTTCGGATCGTGTCATGAAGAATAGGGTGCGTCCCTGCCTGTACCACTCTATGGGCCAATGTCCAGCCCCCTGCATGGGATTGGTGACGTCGCAGGCATATCAGGAAAATGTGCATAAGGTGATGGAGCTTTTGCAGGGGCGTTCAAAGGAGCTTTTGCGCAGTTTACATGCCGCCATGGATCAAGCGGCGGAAACCTTGGAATACGAACGCGCTGCCGCTTTGCGCGATCAGATACGCGCTGTGGAGGCTACGGTGGAGCGGCAGGCAGCCGTGCTCCCCGGTGGGGGAGACATGGACGCCATAGGTATTTTCCCTGCAGAGAAGGGATTAGCCTTGGGCGTTATTTTTGTGCGTAATGGCGCAATGACAGATGGACGAGCCTTCTATTGGGCCGGTTTGTCGCTTGAAGACGCGCCAGAATTGCTGTGGTCATTCCTGGGACAGTACTATATCCGTGTTCTTCCACCTCCGCGTATACTTTTGCCTTGGATACCGGACGATGTGGACGGCATTGACGACGCCAATACGACAAAAACAACAGTTGTGACGGAAACTCCAGCGCTTGTGCTCACTGAGCGAGAGGTTTGGGAGCAGTCTTTGGCAGACCGAAGGGGTGGACCTGTGCATATTGTATCTCCACGGAATGCGGAGGACAACCGGCTGGTGGATTTGGCACAGGCCAATGCACGCGAGGAAGCCCGTCGCCAGGAAAAGGTAACGGAATCTAGCATCTTAGAACGTCTGGCCCACGTACTGCATTTACAGGAACCGCCCAGGCGCATTGAATGTGTGGATGTCTCCCACACAGGTGGTCGGCAGACACGTGTAGGCATGGTGGTTTTTGAGGACGGTCGGGCGGATCAGACACAGTACCGAGTGTATGCCATGCCTGACAGCGAGGACGACTACGCGACGTTGGCTGCCTGGATTCCCCGTCGTCTGGAAAGTGGCCCCCCATGGCCGGATCTTCTGCTTATTGATGGTGGACGCGGCCAGCTGACGGCTGTGGAACGTGCCTTGCGGGAGGCCGGCAAGGAGAATTTGTTCTCTTTGGTGGGCATTGCCAAGGCAAGGGATGCTGCAGGGCATGCCGACCGTCGGGCCGGCAATGTGGCCGATCGAATTTTTGTACCAGGACGCTCCAATCCTTTGCCTATGCGTGAGGGAGGGCCGGAATTGCTTTTTTTACAGAATGTGCGTGACAATACACATCGTTTTGCCATAGGGAGGCACCGCCGTGCACGACGTGGCGCGGCTCTGTCTGGTGAGCTTATGCGTCTGCCGGGTATTGGCCCTGCTACGGCACGGTTGCTGTGGGAACATTTTGGCAGCGTAGAGGCCATGCGCAAAGCCAGTGTGGATGATATCAGGCAACTGCCGGGTGTCGGCGCACGCAAGGCCGAGCAGTTGCGCAATACACTGCAAAATATATAGGAGAGGCAAATATGGGCCAGGCGCAGGCCATCGCAGCATTCCGGAGTATCTACACGCAACTGGAAAAACCTCTTGCCATGCGCTTTTGGCGGGTGCTGGCGCTATCTGGGCTCATCAGCCTCTTGGAACTGGCCATTACTGCCGCTGTCTCCCTGCTGGGTGTTGCTCTGGCAGCACCGCAAAGCCTGTTGGATAGCCCCTGGACGCAGCGTTTGCTTGCAGCCGTGCCAGCACTTGCTCCGGTTGCGGGCGACCAACGCTTGCTTCTTGTTTTCCTCATGGTAGGTTTGTGCATGGCCATTGCTGTCAAGGCTATATCCCTTGGTTTTCTAACCTGGCGGCAGGCAACATTTTCACAGGCAGTCGGAGTTTTTTTCAGCGTGCGTTTTTACAGGCTCCTGTTGCGCGCACCCTATCTGTGGCATGTGCGGCAGGATATGAGCATGCTGCAAACACGCCTGACATGGGCGCGTTTTAGCGCAGATTTCCTTTTGGCAGTATTGCAGTCGCTAGCACAGCTGCTGGTGGCCGTAGTTCTGGTGGGTGTGGTCTTTGGCGTATCTCCGTGGGCAGCTCTGCTGGTTTGTCTGACCACAGGGCTGAGCGCTTTGGGCACCTATCACTTGGCGCGGCGCAAGGTGCGTCAGCTTAATGCCGTATCCATGCAGACAGAGGCCGACGCCAACAGGGTGGCCTATCCTTCGCTGGCAGGTATTCGTGAAGTGAAAATTTATGGGCAGGAGCAAGCCTTTTTGCATCAATTTACCAGACAGCGCGAGGGCTTTGCCAGGGTGCAGAGCCTGCTGCCGGTGGTGTACCCAGCGCCTTCGTGGATTCTAGATTTTACTGGCATGCTCATGTTGCTGGCGGCCTTGCTTGTCATGAGCGGACAAGGTCTTTCCGTAGCACGTCTCACCGGTGAATTAACATTGCTGGCGGCAGTGACCTGGCGCCTTCTACCTACCATGACCACCTTGGTCAGCTACCTCCTGCAGGTACAACAGCACATGATGTATACGCAGGATGCCGTACTTTTTATTGCTGCTCTAGAAAAAGAGCTAGCCACGGCGCGTGTGACTGTGGAGGAGATCTGTCCCACTCCCTGCCCTCTTACTCGGGCATTGGAATTACACGACGTGGCTTTTCGTTATCCGGATACTCCTGCAGATAAACCAGATGCTCTGCATCATCTTAATGTATGCGTTGCACGAGGTACTATGGTGGGGTTCATTGGTTCGTCCGGGGCAGGCAAAAGCACCGTAGTTGGATTGCTCACTGGGCTGCTTGCGCCCACTGCGGGTGAGTTGTTGGTGGATGGACAGCCCCTTACACCAGAACGCAAGGCGGGGTGGCTGCGTTCTATTGGATATGTGCCCCAGTCTCCATTTTTGCTTAATGCTTCTATTGCTGCCAATGTGGCCTTTGCCCAGTGGGGAGGAAGTATAGACCGTGCCCGTGTAGAGCAGTGTTGCCGAATGGCCGCCATGGACTTTTTACCCGATCTGCCACTGGGGCTTGATACTGTTATAGGTGAGCGGGGTGTACGTCTTTCTGGGGGTCAGGTGCAACGCGTAGCCATTGCGCGCGCTCTCTATGAACGCCCGCAGCTCATGCTTTTTGACGAGGCCACAAGCGCACTGGACGGCGCTTCAGAGCAGGCCATCCAGCACACTATCGAATCCCTCGGCGGTTCCGCTACGCTTATTCTTGTGGCGCACAGGTTGAGCACAGTGAAAAACTGTGATTATCTTTACTGGCTGGGCAATGGCAGTATTGTCATGCAGGGCACGCCAACAGAAGTGCTCCCCCGCTATGAGGCATGGCTTGACACCAAGGCCGAACGCATGGGGACGGCGTGAGCTTATGACTTCATTATTCCCACAAGAGAAGCAACGGGCGGGCCGGACGTAGTTCGTCCAAAGGAATATCCACCCGCTGTGCACCAGCGGCCCCGGGTGTAACTTGGTAGGGTTGAAAATTAATGCGCAGCCCCTGTGGAGTAAGTGTCAGGCTGGCAAAGTTTTCCGGCACAGGGGTTAGCCCAGTGCGTAGCATCTGTTCTTGTCTGAGGCCACCCAAACGGCGTGAAAGCACTTTATACGCCCATGCAGACATGATGGAAAGCGCGGCGTCTGGATCTTCAAACATGTCAACAAGTCCCAACCGCTGTGCAGTCAGGGTGTTGTAATTCAAGGTGATAATATCCAGATTGCCATGCACTGCGCCGGTGTATGTCCATATTTCAAAGGTAACACTTAATCCATTGGAAGAAGGCCTGGTAACAGAATAAGAGCCCCAAAGTTCTGGTGTGGAGCGGTATGTGCTAAAGAGAGCCTGGTCTTCGTCAAAGCTGGCGTCGAAGGCATTGGCAATGCTGGTGACCCATTGGCGGATGTCACTGTCTACCGCCTTGGTCCCAAAAGATGGGTAGCTGATGCTGATTTCTGGTTTGTTGTCGCGTTCACTGCGAATAAGTTGATGCTCAATGATGCCCGGTCTGGGGGAACCGGAAATGATGGCGGCAGCGGCACTGCTTTCTGCACGATTGGGTACTTTTGTGTCGGGCTGTTCTGATGCGTTGGTATCTGCGTCAGGTTGGGATGTCCCTTTGTATTTGGTGTCGGATGGTTGTGTGCGTACGGTGACATATGTGTTTTGCGGGACAGAGGTATTCCTTTGAGATAATATTGGAGCACCGGCCATTATGCCTAGAGGGGACATATTATGGCTGCGTGGACCGAGTGGACTGGCCAAAGTCAAGGCAGCATGACCCAGAGCTGGTAACTGTATCACCAGCAAAAGAAAGAAAAAGCGGAGCATAGAAGCACCTTGGTATGACGTGGTAGACGATCCTGTGTTACACTTTGAAACCGCGTCGTAAGGCCGACGCGGCACGCCAGTTTTTGATCAGCAGCACAACTCCGAGCGCAACATACACCTTGGCAAAAATGTCGTGCAGACGCAGAGGATCATGTGGCAAGCCCAATAGGGCTTCCAGCTGCACGTCGTACAGAGGGGATAGCAGTTGTGCACAGAACAGCAGAAGCAGCCAGACGGCCTCATGCACATGCAGGCGCAGATCCGTCAACAGCGCTACGGCGAACAGGGATTGCCCGGCAGTGAGTAGTATTTCTTGAAGCTGGTGACTGTCAAGATTGATGGGTGGAAAAAATGCACCAGAAGAGGCAGCATATGCTCCGGGAATCATGCCTACGAGCAATGTCCATTGGTTGAGCTTGGATGAGAGCAAGCTGCCTAAGGCAAGGGCAGCATTGCCTCGCATGGCAAACATGATGGAAACGATGAATTCTGGAGCTTCTGACGCGATGGGCGCAAGCCATTGCACAAGCAGGAACTCGTTGACTCCCAGCAATTTGCCGCTGGCCACCAAATTTTCGCTGAAGGGTTCCGCATTGCACATGATAACCAAGGCGGCAAACAGAAAAATACTGATGACGCTGCGCAGGCGTATACGTTTAGCCATTTTGGCCAGCAGGGCAGCTGGACCTTCTGGCTCTTCCTCTTCAACAGGGCGGCGTACAATGATGCACATGTACCAGACATACAACCCTAGCAATACGCAGCTATCCACTATGGTCAGTGAACCCTTGAGGGGAATGAAAAGAGCATAGAGTGTGGCAAGACCGAGAAAGAGTATATCTGTGCGTTTATCATCAGCCAGGGTAACACCTGTGTGAAAACGTCCGGCAAAGATGAGTACAATGCAGGACCAGCCTACGCCGATGAGCAGCCTGTTTGCTCCGGTCATGTTGGCAATGGCGTAGTGGGAATAAGCACTGTCAGGGTGCTGCCCCGCCATCCAGGTGAAATACATGTCCACAGCGTATTCCGGCAGGACGGCGATAAAGGCTACCACGGCTACGGCTACGGCCTGAGGAATGTCCATCTGCGCTACCTCGCAGGCCCACGTGAGCAGAAAGGAGGCTCCCAGTATGGCCATGCCGGAGAACAACGCCATAAGCAGTGGTGATATGTCTGGCTGGATAAAGCGCAGCGCAAGGCCTGGCAGGGTCATGAGTAACGCAATGCAATATGGGCGTAGCGCTCGGAATGACATGGGCACTCCTTTTGTAGTCTCAAAATAAAAAGACCTCGGCTCAAAAAGCCAAGGTCTCACTTATACAGTTACGCTGTGCCAAAGATACTGGTAACCAGAAAGGCACACTATGCGACAACTCGCACGGAGCAATGCTCCCTTAATGCGGAACCGACGACGACACCAGGCCAAAAGCCATGCTGTTGATGCCGCCAGGGTTTCAAGAACCCAGTTACTCCCCTTGTGTACCTACAATAAAATATTTTTAGATTTTGTCAAGAATAATATCGCGCTATCGGTAAGAGTATCTTCCCTTTTGAGGGGAGGCGCGCTATGCTAGCGCTCCCACTTTTTCGGCGGATACATACCGCCGTCCACCGCCAAGGAGAGCATATCCCATGAGCAGAAAAATGATTGTTGCCGTTGTTGGTGCCACAGGTGCCGTAGGGCGTGAAATGCTCAAGACTCTACATGATCGTGATTTCCCCGCTGCAGAAGTGCGCGCTTTTGCTTCCGCCAAATCGGAAGGAGTCAAGGTGCCCTTTGGGGAAAAAGAACTTATTGTGCACGAACTCAAGGAAGATGTTTTTAATGGCGTAGATATTGCTATTTTTTCGGCCGGGGGGGCTACATCGCTAAAATTTGCTCCGCATGCGGCACATGCTGGCTGTGTGGTTGTTGACAACTCTGCTGCCTGGCGCATGGATGAACGGTGTCCTTTGGTGGTCCCAGAGGTGAATCCCCAGGCCCTTGAAAAACACAACGGTATCATTGCCAACCCCAACTGCTCAACCATTCAGATGCTGGTGGCCCTGAAGCCTATTCACGATGCTGCGAAAATCAAGCGTATTGTTGTTTCCACGTATCAGGCGGTTTCCGGTACAGGGCAAAAGGGTATTATGGAACTGGAAAAGCAGGTGCGCGATATGTTCAATGGTCGCGACCCCGAATGCAAAACGTATCCTTATCGCATTGCTTTCAACATTCTGCCGCACATCGATGTCTTCCTTGATAACGATTATACCAAGGAAGAAATGAAAATGGTCAACGAAACGGTGAAGATTTTCGAAGATCCTTCTGTCAAGGTGACGGCAACCTGTGCGCGCGTGCCCGTATTTTACTGCCACGCTGAATCGGTGAACATCGAAACAGAAAAGAAAATTACTCCTAAAGAAGCTCGTATCATGCTTTCGCAGGCACCGGGAGTACGTGTGTTCGATAACCCCCGTGAGCTCATGTACCCCATGCCGGGCTACTGTGTGGGAGAGGACGCAACCTTTGTGGGTCGAATCCGCGAGGACGAAAGCATTGCTAACGGCCTGAATATGTGGATTGTGGCTGATAATGTGCGCAAAGGGGCAGCCCTTAATGCTGTGCAGATTGCCGAAGAGCTGTGCAGGCGTGAACTCGTGTGTGTGAAAGACAAAAACGTCTTTATGCAATAAACGTATCTGGCGGCGTCGTGAACTTGTTCACGGCGTCGCTTCAGTTGTGTCGTTTTGCGTTAGTGAGGCAGGAGGGCACGTATGAAACCAGTGGATGGAGATAGCTTTCTCAATGCCCTGTTGGCCGCACCCCGTCCGGGGGCAGACACTATCCTTGCTTTTTATGATCATAGAGTTGGAGCCATCTGTAAGGATGCACGTTTTTTGCTGCTGCCGTTGGACGATCACATCTGCCATCGGGGCGACGGCCTCTTTGAAAGCATTTGCTACCGAGAGCGCACTATCTTTGGTTTGGATGCACATCTTGCACGCCTGAAGGACGGTGCCCAGGCACTTTCCATTATACCGCCTTGCTCATGGGAGGAAATTTTTGAGCGTATTTGTGATGTGGCGCGTGCCTCAGGACGAGATAATGGAGATCTGCGCGTTTTTTTGAGCCGTGGACCAGGCGGCTTTGGTATTTCTCCAGAGGAATGCCCTATGGCAGGTTTGTACATCGTGGCCCTTCAAACATCCCTGCCAACATCAGATTACTATAAAAAAGGGCTCACGGCATTTACCAGTGCCATTCCTCCTAAACAGGAATATTTGGCCCGTATCAAAAATACCAACTATCTTCCCAATGTATTTATGGCTATGGAAGCCGACCGCAAGGGCATGGATGTAGCCGTGACCTTTGATGAGCACGGCATTATGGGCGAGGCTGCAGTGGCAAATGTGGCGCTAGTGGATAGAGCTGGTCGTTTGGTCTGCCCCGAGATACAGCGTATCCTGCCTGGCACTACCATGCTGGCTGCAATGGAGGTAGCTGCCCGTTCCATGCCTGTTGTTCAGAGACCCATCCCTCGCGCTGCCATTGACGAGGCCGCCGAAGTGCTGTTGTTTACCAGTGCAACATTGTGTGTGGGTATCACCCATTTTGACGGCAAGCCCGTGGGCAGTGCAGGACATGTGGGAATGCCAGGCCCTGTGGCGCGTGACCTTAAAGACAAACTTTGGGCATATATGCTTGAGCGGGGTACGAGCCTCTGATGCATGTATTGTTGATCGCATTGCAGGGGCCTGAAACGGTTAGGTCGCCAGATACAGATAATGCTCCGGAACACGATGCTGTGTTTGCTCAGGCGGCCCGTGTAGAAGGGGAACACATACTGGCACTGGCCTGCGCCATGCGCGATGGTGGGCAGTACACACCTCTTTTGGTTTGTCGAAGACACGCGCCTGTGGGTGTCGCTGCCAAGGCCCTGGGCCTTCCCTTTTTGTCACTGGGTGGGGTTGCCACATTGTCAGGCTTGTTACGTCTCTGGCTTTGGCAAAGGCGGCATGAACGACTTGTTGTTCAGACTGTGGGTGTGGAAGCCATGGACCTGGGTCTGCGAATTATGCGGCAGCGGCCTGCAGGAACGACATTGCTTATCCATGCCTTCCCGATTGTCCCTCCGATGGAATCTGCTCTGCAGGGTAAGGCATTGAGGGCGGCACACAAGATTCTGTGTGGTTCGGCACATGTGAGGAAACGCATTGTCGAGGCATGGGATTGTTCACATGCACAGATGGGTAATAAAGACGGTCACCTTTCCTTGACTGGCCCGAAAGAGCTGGAATTAGCTCCCGCCATGGATGTGGCGAGCTATTCGTCTGGTTTGTCGTGGACAGAAACAGATGCTGCTTCTGGCAGGCATTTTATTTTTTGTATGGGCAATGCTCTGAGTCCGCACTCCGGGGCCAATCTGGCAGTGCGCGCTATGGCGGCCATACGCCAGCGTGAAGACCTGCCTCCGTGGGAGGTGCGTGCTTATGGTTCTGGCCCGCGTTTTGGGGAGGTGCTGCATGAGGCGCAAACTTTGGGAGTGGCCTCACGCCTTTGTCTGCTTGGCGAGCAGCCATTGCCGCAGGCCCTGCAGGGTGCACATGCTTGGCTGGCCCCTGGCTCGTCGTTGGAAGAAGCACCAGAAAGCCTCTGGGCCGGTGTGGCAGCTGGCCTTCCCGTATTGTGCAGTGACAGCCCTCTGCATTTGCAGAGGCTTGCAAACGCACCCGACGCCGGGGGGATCTTTGCAGCGGACGATCCACAATCTCTGGCACAGGCCATGATACGTCTCATGCTTGACACACAGTTTCGCAATCGTCTTGTGGCCGGTGGGCAAAACATTCGCCCGTATTTGGGGTATGATGCCTTTGCTGAGTGTGTGTTTAATATGTATGCTGACTGGTGCGGACAACTTGGCTGGCTTGCAACTGCTGTAAATCGTACTGTTAAAGACGAAAGTATTACCGATAAAAAAAAGATTGGCACTGCTAGGGATAGTGGAAACTGACCTGTCCTGTGAGAGCGTTTTATTAGATAAAATCATAGGAAAATGCTATGAAATGCAAAATTTGCAAGGCAAACGCTGTGGTAGCTCTGCGCAGTCATAACGCTGCGTTCTGTGGGCCATGCTATAAGGCTTTTTTTGCCAGACAGGTGATACGTGGTATTGAAAGTCAGAAGCTGTTTACCCATGAGGAAAAGATTCTTGTGGCCCTTTCTGGTGGCAAGGATTCACTCAGTCTCATGTTGGAACTCGCCCGTCAGGGGTACGACGTGACGGGCCTGCACATCGACTTGGGTATCCCCGGGTCTTCAGCGGCTGCACGTGGCGTGGTGGAGCGTTTTTGCGCAACGCATGATTTCAGACTGATCATCAGAGAAACGGGTGCCGAGGGCTTGCCCATCCCGTTGCTCAAGGAGAGGCTGCACAGGCCCATATGCTCGGTTTGTGGCAAGATCAAACGGTATATATTCAACCGGGTAGCCCTGGAAGGTGGATTTGACGCACTGGCCACGGGGCATAATCTGGATGATGAGGTGGCTCGTCTGTTCAGCAATACACTGCGGTGGGACAGTGCATATCTTTCAGATCAGGGGCCACGCCTTGAGGGAGAGTGTGGCTTTGCCCGCAAAGTGAAACCTCTTTGGAGACTGACGGAATTTGAAACTGCCAACTATGCTTTCCTCATGGGCATAGAGCATCACTATGCCCCCTGTCCGTACAGCCCTGGCGCGAGTTTCACTACGCTCAAGGGCATTTTGCAACGGCTTGAAGCGGCTATGCCTGGACGTAAGCTTGATTTTTATCAGGGATTTTTGCAGCGTGGTCGTTCGGCGTTCGCACGCTGTATTGCTGAAAAGGGAATGGAACTTGCCCCTTGTGTGGAATGCGGATACCCCACATCTTCCGGCGACCTCTGTGGCGTATGTCGCATTCGCGCAGCGTTGCGGGAAGATACTTAATGTATGGCTGTGCTATTCATCCCCAACCTTGAGCGCGGCCAAGAATGCCTCCTGCGGCAGTTCTACATTGCCCATGCGTTTCATGCGTTTCTTGCCTTCCTTCTGTTTTTCCAAAAGCTTGCGCTTTCGGGTAATGTCACCGCCATAACATTTGGCGGTTACGTCCTTGCGGAAGGCTGAAACAGTTTCACGGGCGATGATTTTCTGTCCGATAGCTGCCTGAATGGCCACTTGAAAAAGCTGACGAGGAATGCTGCGCTTCAGCTTGAGAGCAAGCGCACGGCCGTAGGGGTAGGCCCTATCGCGGTGTACAATAACGGCCAGCGCATCAACTACCTCGCCGTTGAGCATGATGTCCAGCCGTACGAGATCGGAGGCGCGGTAGTCAATGGGGTGGTAGTCCATGGAGGCGTAGCCCCGCGTAGCGGATTTGAGCCTGTCAAAAAAATCGTAGACAATCTCTGCAAAGGGCATTTCGTACGTCACCACAACGCGATTGGTAGCAAGATAGTGCAGATTTTTCTGTGTACCGCGTTTTTCCTCACAGAGTTTCATGACATTGCCTACAAATTCATTGGGCACATGGATATCCATACTTACATAAGGCTCATACAAAGCACGGGTTTTGGATGGATCTGGCAGGCGGCTGGGGTTGTCAATATAGATGGTTGTGCCATCGCTTATGTCTACCTTGTAAATGACAGACGGAGCAGTGGCGATGAGGCCCACTTCAAATTCCCGTTCCAGGCGTTCCTGAATGATTTCCATGTGCAATAGCCCCAAAAAACCACAACGAAAGCCGAAGCCGAGGGCCTGTGACGTCTCTGCCTCAAAGGTGAAGGCTGCGTCATTGAGTTGCAATTTTTCCAGCGCTGTCTTCAGCCCCTCGTATTCGTCAGATTCTGTGGGGTAAAGGCCACAGAAAACCATAGGCTTCACTTCTTTGAAGCCTGGTACGGGTGCTGCAGCTGGGGCCTGTGCCAAGGTGATGGTATCGCCTACGCGGGCATCACCCAGTTCTTTGATGGAACCGCAGAGAAAGCCAACCTCCCCGGCAATAAGCTTCTGTACATCCACAGCTTCAGGTGAGAATACGCCCAAGCGTAGTACTTCATATTCCTTGCCTGTACTCATGAGACGAATTCTGTCACCCAGGCATACACATCCGTCCATAACACGGAAGAGGGTGACCACTCCTTGGTAACTGTCATACCAAGAGTCGAAAATGAGCGCCTTGAGGGGGGCAGTGATATCACCTTGTGGGGCTGGCAGGCGGTGAACGATGGCTTCAAGCACCGCGTCAACCCCCATGCCCGTCTTGGCGGAAACAGGTAATGCCTCGGCGCAGTCCAAACCTATGCTTTCCTCGATTTCTGTTTTGACGCGTTCCACATCCGCACTGGGCAGGTCGATCTTGTTTAGTACTGGAATGATTTCATGGTCATGGTCCAAGGCCAGATAGACATTGGCAAGGGTCTGGGCTTCAACGCCTTGGGTTGCATCCACAACGAGCAGAGCGCCTTCACAGGCCGCCAGTGAACGCGAGACCTCATAATTAAAATCCACATGGCCAGGGGTATCGATGAGGTTCAGCTCGTATATTTCGCCGTTTGCGGCAGTGTAGGGAATGCGCACGGTTTGTGCCTTGATGGTAATGCCACGTTCCCGCTCCAAGTCCATTTTGTCCAGGTACTGCTGGCGTGCCTCGCGCTGGCTGACCACGTCTGTTAGTTCCAGGATGCGGTCGGCAAGGGTGGATTTGCCATGGTCAATATGGGCGATAATACAAAAATTGCGGATATGACTCTGGTCAGGCATTGCGGTCTCTTTACACGTTGTTGCCGGTCACGTCCACGCATTGCCAGGGCAGACCGTAGGTATTGAGTGCGGACATGAAGGGATCGGGGTCGAATTGTTCCATGTTCCATACGCCCGGTCTGCGCCATGTCCCTTCAGCAACGAGCTTGGTGCCGATCATAGCGGGTACGCCGGTGGTATAGGATATGGCCTGTGAGCCCACCTCGGCATAACAGGCTTCGTGGTCACAGACGTTAAATATGTATACACTCTTTTCCTTGCCATTTTTTACACCACGCAGCACGTCACCAATACATGTTTTGCCGCGGGTAAGCGGGCCCAGTGAGGCCGGATCGGGCAAAAGTGATGCCAGAAACTGGATAGGTATGATTTTTTGTCCGTGATAGTCCACGGGGTCAATGCGCGTCATGCCAACATTGCCCAATACTTTGAGATGGTTGAGGTAATTCTCGGAAAAAGTCATCCAGAAGCGCGCGCGTCGGATGCCTTTGAGGTTACGCACGAGGGATTCCAGTTCTTCATGGTACATGAGAAAACATTTTTTGGGACCAATACCCTCGGGAAAATTGTAGGTCATGGACCAGGAGAGGGGGTCGGTTTCCACCCATTCGCCGCGTTCCCAGTACCGTCCGCGGGCCGTAACCTCACGGATGTTGATTTCGGGATTGAAGTTAGTGGCAAAGGGCTGGCCGTGATCTCCGGCATTGCAGTCGATGATATCCAGCACATGCACTTCGTCCAGCTGGTGTTTGAGCGCCCAAGCGGCGTATACATTGGTGACGCCAGGGTCAAAGCCGGAACCCAGCAGGGCCGTGAGCCCTGCATCGCGAAAACGCTCTTGATAGGCCCATTGCCACTTGTATTCAAATTTAGCCGTATCTAGGGGCTCATAATTGGCGGTATCCACATAATGAACGCCGCAGGCAAGGCATGCATCCATGATGTGCAGGTCCTGATAGGGCAGAGCCACATTGCAAACCACATCAGGCTTGATTTTGCGCAAAAGGGCGCACAGTTCGGGTACATTGTCGGCATCAACATGCGCTGTATCAAGTGTGGCTCCGCAGCGTGACTTTACGCTTTGGGCTACGGCCTCACAACGGGCCAGAGTTCTGCTGGCAAGTGTCACATGCGAAAAGCCGCCCTCCTGAAGAACTTGCCCGCATTTGTGCGCTACAACACTGCCTACGCCACCAGCGCCGATAATCAGAATGTGCGCCATCAAAAGCTCCATTGTTTTTGTAACACTATGCTGTTGTATCTGCCGCATCGCCATCCAGAAGCTGTATATGCGCGTAACGTCCGCTCCGCCGTGCCGCATCGGCCAAGGCTATGGCTTCTGTCCTGCAGCGCTGGCAGGCATGGCGGGGAATGAGCAGACAGAGTGATTCTGTAACACGTTCTGAAGCCGTTGTAATGCGTCCTAGGCCGGAACAGTCGCTGCAGAGCCGCCAAGCTTCTGTTTGGCCTTCGCGCAGCATGTCAGTATCATAAAAAATGTGCTTGCGTCGCACCCACCAACCATCGTCTTCATGACCATCTGTGGGTTCAGTGGGTGGGTGAAAGTATATTTCGCGAATACTTTCACACAGGCGGGCAATATACTCACTTACCTTGGCTGTCTGCCTGGTTGATTCCGTGCGCCACTGCGGTTCACGAATGTCTGAAGCGTCTAGACCAGCGAGGGCCAGGCAAATGCCAAGATTAACATACGGCAGAGCCCCGCGGATGGAATAGCCGCCTTCAAGAACGGCAATGTGTGGGTTGAGGGCGGCATTGAGTGCAGCATAGCCTTGGGCAGAAAGTTTCATGTTTGCCAGTGGGTCGGTGAAGTGGTTATCCTGTCCGGCAGAATTGATGATGAGATCTGGTTTGAAATCTTCAAGAATGGGCAGTACTGCGTGCTGTATGGCATACAAGTAGCCTGCGTCAGAAGTTTCGGGGGGCAGAGGGATGTTAATAGTGCGGCCCAGTGCACCAGGGCCGCCACACTCTTGCGGAAAGCCCGTACCGGGGTAGAGTGTGCGCCCGTCCTGATGGAGGGAAATGAAGAGAGTGTATGGGTCGTTCCAGAATATGTCCTGGCTGCCGTCGCCATGATGTACATCCGTATCCACAATGGCCACACGCAGAGGGCGACCGTCGGGCAGGGGATAATGGTCTCGGATATACTCAATCATTACGGCTTCATTATTGATGTTGCAGAAGCCCCGGTTTCCGTGCACCACACGCATGGCATGGTGCCCGGGGGGGCGCACCAGGGCGAAGGCTCGTTCTTCCTCACCGTTCATGACAAGTTGCGCAGCTCGTATGGCCCCGCCCGCTGATGCGAGGTGGGATTCAGTGCTTACAGCCGTAACTGTGGGCAGGCAGAAATGTACTCGCGTAAGCTGTGTCGTAGTGGCAAAGATAGGACGGTATTCTGTAATGCCGGGAATATCAAATAACCCTTCTTCCAGCAGCTGGTCACGGGTATAAAGCAGACGCTCTTCGCGTTCGGGATGTGTGGCCGAAATAGCCCAGTCAAAAGCAGGGAAAAAAACCACACCAAGACGGCGACGTGCCTCCAGGGTTTCCGGGGTGGTATCAGTTGTCGTCATTGTCTTGTTCCTCAAGCATATCTGCTTCGTTCAGGCTCTGGCTTCGCCAATGTGCCTCAAGAGCCGAGCGGCATTGTAGTACCACATCTTCCGGAGGTTGCGCTGCGTCCACAATGGCAAAGCGTTCCGGTTCCTCTTCGGCAAGGGCGCGATACCCAAGACGAACACGTTCATGAAAATCAAGGCTTTCAGAATCAAAGCGCCCTTCAGAGAAAGTCAGCCCTTCGGTGCGGTTACGTTCCCCAGCGCGCATGAGTCCACAGCGTACCGGCAGATCGAACAGCAGGGTCAGTTGTGGCTGTAATCCTCCAGAGGCTGCCTCATTCAGCCTGCGCAGGTAATCTGTGTCCAGCCCACGCCCGTATCCCTGATAGGCGAGGGTGGAATCGGTGTAGCGGTCACACAATACAACTTGGCCGGCTTCAAGAGCAGGGCGGATTACCTCTGCCACATGCTGTGCCCTGTCAGCGAGAAAGAGAAAGAGCTCTGCCCTGCCGGCCAGAGTACGCGTACGAGCGTCCAGCAGAATAGGGCGCAGATTACGTCCAAGGGTACATCCGCCCGGCTCTCGTGTACACAAGCAGTCATAGCCTCTGCGCTGCAGGAATCCGGCGAGATAGTTGAGAGCAGTGGTCTTGCCAGCACCTTCAATGCCTTCAAAAGTAATAAACATGCCTCGCCCCACTTGGTCAGCTTAGTGGCGTAAACCCGTGTGGAAATGACTTCAGAACGATTCATTTTCTTTGTAACCAAGAGAACCATAAAGTTCCGTTACGCACCAGTCAAGGTTCGTTTCTGCAGCAGAACTAACGGTCCTTATTTCTCACAACCGCAATCCAGTAGTGACAAGCTTTGTTCCTTAACCTTTTTTTTACGGGGAGATGTTGGAACAGATTGGGGCGTCTGGGCGGCCTTGTACACAGGGCGTCCCAAGGTTGGTTGCCAGGGCGTCCAGCCAGCACCGGGAGTATCCATCTGAATAAATAGATTACGGCACTGTGCCATTTTGGCATCCAGATTGTCGGCATAATGCAGGGCCATGGCTTCAGGGGAATGGGGTTCACGTACAGCACCGAAGGCAAGTTCACCATGGTGGCTGAGTACAAGGTGTTTTAAATGGCACTGAAGGGCCTCGTCGAGACCAGATTTCGTGAGAAATGGAGTCAGTATTTCAACACCGAGCATCAAATGCCCCAGCAGACGGCCTTCGTCAGTATAGTCATTGGCTATGCCGCCGGAGAATTCGCGCAATTTCCCAATATCGTGAAACAGCGCTCCTGCGAGCAGGGTTTGACGGTCAAGGGCAGGATAGTGATCAGCAATGTGGCGGCATAGTTTGACCACGCTCAGTGTGTGCTCCAGCAGACCGCCAACGTAGGCATGGTGCACGGCCTTGGCAGCAGGGCAGATGCGGAAGGCTGCCCGCAATGCTGTATCGTTGAGAATTCCGTGTACAAGCCTGCGCCACGGAGCATATGTGAATTCCTGTTTGGCGATGTTGTCCAGCTCCGTCTGCATGGCATCCAGAGGGAAGGGGCTAGCGGGCATAAGTGTCGTATGGTCAACGTCGTCGCACTCATCTTCATTAAGGAATCGCATACGTTCCACTGCAAGCTGTATCTGTTCGCGGAACAGATTGGCGTGGCCTTCAGCCCAGACCAGGGAACCAATGGGAATATCAGTGAAATCCGTACTGAGTGGATGCCAGATTTTGGCTTCCAGGTTGCCACTAGCGTCTGTCAGGGTGAGGCGCCAATAAGGGCCATTGCGTGACTGTGACTGTGTAGCCTGACTGACAATAAAGAGACCACGAACCTCGGAACCGACGCCTATTTCTTTGACGTAACAGCCTTTTTCCATATATCATCCAGTAGTGCGTAACGTGTTGCCATAGCTTTGGGGCAGATGCACGGGCAACAGCACCGTACTCCTGTGGTTTCCCTTCTTTCCGAGGTGTTGTCAAATGGACATTTTGCTCAGCAATGACGACGGCATTAGAGCCAAGGGATTGCGCGCCCTTTATGCAGCCCTTATGGAGGCCGGACATACGGTGCATGTAGTGGCCCCCATGCGCCAGCAGTCTGGTGTGGGGCATTCCTTGACAGTCTTTGAGCCGGTGCGGGCCATGGAATTTGAAGAGCCGGACTTTCGGGGGTTAGGTGTGTACGGCACGCCCACAGATTGCGTTAAGCTGGCGTTGGGGCATTTGTTGTCACGGCGGCCTGATATGGTCATTTCCGGCATCAATGCCGGGCCCAATGTGGGGCCCGATATTTTGTATTCAGGCACGGTGGGTGCTGCCACCGAAGCAGCGCATGAGGATTTGCCCAGCATAGCCGTGTCTCATGACTGTCACGATCCAAGACATGAAGACCTCATGCCGCAGGCCCGTCACCTTGCGAAACTCGCCTCGCGTATTGACTGGCAACGTCTGGGACACCGCAGGGTACTAAACGTCAATTATCCGGCCTGTGCGCTGGATAAGGTCAAGGGACTGCGCGTATGCCCACAGACACATGCCGTGTGGAAGAACACATACATGGAACGGCGTGATCCGCGTGGGGCGCCGTACTGGTGGCTGGAAGGGGAAATTCCCCCGGCATCCATTGAAGCCGGGTCAGACAAGGACATGCTTAATCGTGGCTATATTGTTTTGACACCCCTGCACTTTGATTTTACTGATCAGACGGGTTTGCATGCGCTGGAAGATATGCAGCTTTAAGCGTTGTTTTCATATGTGGCAAGCATTCCCCTTCATAGGAAATTGCTGTATACAACAAGAAAGAGTCATCATGCGGGACGGCGGCATACGACCCCCGCAAACGCATAACTTAGTAGGAGAAAAGCATGCCTCTCAGCAGTCCTAAACAGATGTTTGCCGACGCGTATACAGGCGGCTACGCCATTGGCGCGTTCAACGTCAACAACATGGAGATTATCCAGGGTATCATGAGCGCAGCTTCAGAGGAGAAATCTCCTGTGATTCTGCAGGTTTCCGCGGGTGCACGCAAGTATGCCGGGCAGGTGTATATTATGAAACTGGTGGAAGCCGCTCTTGCGTTGGATCCCTCCATCCCTGTGGTGGTGCATCTCGACCATGGCCCCAGTTTTGAGATGTGTCGTGACTGCATTGACGGCGGTTTCACTTCCGTCATGATCGACGGTTCACACCTGCCGTTTGAGGAAAATATTGCCCTGACAAAACAGGTTGTGGACTATGCACACCCCCGTGGTGTCTGGGTAGAGGCCGAGCTGGGCAAGCTGGCGGGCATTGAGGAGCATGTGCAGTCTGCCGAGCATGTGTATACTGACCCGGATGAGGCCGTGCAATTTGTAGAACGTACGGGCTGTGACTCCTTGGCAGTTGCCATTGGCACGAGCCACGGGGCTTACAAGTTTAAGGGCGAGGCCAAACTTGATTTTGCCCGTTTGGAGACTATCGGCAAGAAACTGCCCAACTATCCTCTGGTACTGCACGGCGCATCCAGTGTGCCGCAGGAATTTGTGGAACAGTGCAACAAGTACGGCGGTCAGGTGGGCGGTGCCAAGGGCGTACCCGAAGATATGCTGCGTAAGGCTGCTGGCATGGGGGTGTGCAAGATCAATGTGGATACGGATATCCGTCTGGCTGTAACAGCATCCATACGGCAATATTTTATGGAACATCCTGAGCATTTTGATCCGCGCCAATATCTGACGCCAGCACGCGAAGCCGTTAAAAATATGGTGGCCCGTAAGATACGCACGGTCATGGGGTCTTCCGGCAAGGCTTAACGTTACCCAGAGGAGTTACATCATGCCTGTGAATGTTGGATTGAATGGTTTTGGGCGTATTGGTCGCTACTTGCTGCGGCTCATGGCAGATGCAGAGGATATTCGTATTACTGCTGTCAATGCCCGTGCCGGTAATGACCAGCTGGCCTATCTTTTCAAATATGATTCCACTTTTGGTGTCTTTCCCGGTACGGTAGGGCACGATGACGATGGCATTATTGTCAACGGGCACCATATCACCGTAACACGCTGCAAGGCAGGTGAGTGGGAATGGAAACGCCTGGGTGTCTCCTTGGTGGTGGAGAGCACGGGTACCATCAAAGACAGGGATGGGCTTGCTCAGCACCTGGCCTGTGGTGCAAAAAAAGTGGTTATCTCCGCACCTGGCAAGGATGTGGATCTTATGGTTGTCATGGGGGTTAATCACGACGCTTATGATGGGGCCAAGCATGCTATCATTTCGGCTGCGTCTTGTACCACCAACTGCTTAGCTCCGGCAGCCAAAGTACTCTATGAAACCTTTGGTGTGCGTCACGCCCTCATGACAACTATCCATTCCTACACCATGAGCCAGCGCATTCTCGATGGCTCACATAAGAAAGACTGGCGACGCGGCAGGGCGGCGGCCGTGTCTATGGTGCCCTCCAGCACTGGTGCAGCCAAAGCCGTGGGGCAGGTCATTCCAGCGCTGGCAGGGAAGTTCAACGGTATGTCGGTGCGTGTGCCCACCGTTGATGGGTCGTTGGTAGATCTGAC
This sequence comes from Desulfovibrio sp., assembly GCA_017454325.1. Classification (GTDB taxonomy): domain Bacteria; phylum Desulfobacterota; class Desulfovibrionia; order Desulfovibrionales; family Desulfovibrionaceae; genus Desulfovibrio. The sequence goes on from JAFTDG010000107.1 coordinate 23,256, forward strand.
CTGTGAAGTGGAGAAGCCCTGCACCGCAGAAGAAGTCAATGCGGCACTCAAGGCGGCCAGCGAAGGCCCGCTCAAGGAAAATATGGGCTATTCTGACGAACCGTTGGTTTCCATTGACTACAGGGGAAGTACCTA
>JAFTDG010000108.1 GCA_017454325.1 Desulfovibrio sp.
CGAAGGGCCAATTTGCGAGTGATGCGGTATTGTCGCGGGAAAAATAAGAAAAATACTGTCAAAATATAGGCTTTTGGGGCTTGCATGTGCTACGTTTTTTATTTCGTGGCACAATTTTGAACAAAGACCAAACGTCCAGACCCCGGATAACGGGATTTTAAAAAAAATGGCTGCTGGGCTGTCCTGTTAGCCGGGCAGGATCTGCTGCAGCAGGGCTTCCCGTGCTGCGGCCTGTTCCGCTAGGTAGCGTTTCTTGGCCTTGTGGTAGAAGATAGATTTCCTGCACTATGCCGGGCTGGGAGCGTCAGGGCAAGAGGGTTTGCGAATCTGGGGGGGGAGAATGAGGGTAGTTTGCTGGTGCGGCGGATTTCACGGAGCTTCTAGAAATGGGTTGCGTTTTTCTACTGTGCATCCACGGTGACACGAAAACGCTCCACAGCCCATCCCAGGGGGGCATGGTCAAGCGGGGCAATATGCGCCTCTACAGTGCCCATACGCTTATAGCCCAATTCAACCGTTTCTTCGCATAACAGAGCCCCATGTAACAACATCTGATTATTTTCTTCAGTATCCATGCCGTCAAACCGCGCATAACACCAGCGTGGTGCAACACGCATGGTACCAAAGATGTAGTCTTCCTTAATGGTTGCCAGTTTTGCCTTGCGACCCAGAAAATAGCGGGCAATAAGAGCCACGGCATCCCTGTGCAGGGCCACATTCTCGTTGGCAGCAGCCTTGGTGAATAATTCAGGATGCGTGCTGCGCTGCGCTACAATGGCGGCTGCCGGCGAACTGTCATGAGGAAAAACCTTTAGAGCCACAGTATCCAGCACTGCCTCATCGGGAGCATCATAGGCTTTTATGCCTGTTGTTTCGTAGAGTAACACCAATCTATCAAGTATTACTTGAACTTTTTTGGTGTCAGGCACGGCAGCGCCGGCAGGTAGCGTTTGTATACACAGGGCACAAACGCATAGGAAAAGGGCAATGCTTCGCATATCATACTCCCGTAATCTGGTTGACCGTGGAAAGGCAAGGTGTGCAGCAATACCACAACGCGCAGGATTGCATGCCACAGGGGTGGCTTGTGGGTATCACTGACCTGATGTACACTCATTTTACTACAGGCCTGGCAAATGGGGCAAGCCCACAGATGATATTGCAAGGAGAAAGCCATGACCATGGAATCGTTTCGCGCCATTGGCGACATTCTTATTTTTTTGAACAAAAATGCCGGTGGCGACATGGTGAGCATCGTGGAGACAGACCCTTATGGCGTGGAAAGCGCCGACGCCAGCCTATGCATTGTCACTTTGCCATTGCGTACCCTGCTGTGCCTTGACAAATTGCGTGATGCAATTCGCAGTGCACGAGCCAATATGACGCCGGGCGAAATTCAGCCGTCAGTGCTGACATTCAGCGGGGATGAATTGACTGCAAAATGCGAACTGTACAGCGGCGACATCATGGTAGATGGTGAAAGTCGTACCTATCTGCTGCGTACCAAGGTTCGGGAACAGTTTCAGAATGCACACAGCGCCCTTACGTTTAGGCATATCAAACTTTCTGACTGGGACAAGGTCCGTTGTAATGGCTGTATTGCAGAAGTGGACGAATTTAGCGTACGGCTGAAATTCTGGGAAGCCAACAGTGGTAGAGAATTGTATTTTGATATGGAAAAAGCCGATATGGAAATGATTGCACAACTTCAGGGCGACGATAAACTTTTTGTGTAATCATTAAACACGGCAGCATAATGGCTGTTGCAACAACTTCATGCGTGCAGTATAATTTTATTTTCCAGAGAGGGCAGGTGCTGCCAGCCGCTATGCCACAGAGTATCTGACCAAGGGTGCCACCAAATGAGCAATACGTATTTTTCTCATCGGGTTGAAAAGGCCACGCGCTCTTCTCTTGCGGAAAGCGCAAAACGCAAACATATGCGCACGGTCGTTGCCTGGTTTAGCGCAATGGTCATTGGTGGCCTGCTGGGCTATCTGCAACTGCCTGAAGTGAACCGTTTGTTTACATTTATTGCCACGGTATTCACACGGCTGTTCCAATTTGTGGCGGTGCCTGTCATTGCCCTGGCTGTTATTACTACGCTTTCATCCCTGGGGGCACGGCGTGAAACAGGGCGGATTTTTGCCCATGCCGTGGTCTATACCCTGGCAACAACCATCTGTGCTGCTGCAGTGGCGCTCTTTCTCTATGTGCTTATTGCTCCGGAAAATGTTGTTTCTTTCAATGGAAGTGGCGTGCCTGGCAATATCAAGGAACTCTCCTATTATGACCATTTCCTTTCGGTAATTCCCAACAATATTTTGCAACCTTTTGTTTCAGGCAATGTGCTCTCCGTGCTGCTCATAGCTGCCGCTGTTGGTCTAGCACTTGCCTTTATGCCCAGAACCGAGAACCGTGAAATGCTCGTCAAGGTTATCAATGGGCTTCAGGAACTGCTTTTCACTCTCATCCGCGCACTGCTCGCCATTCTCCCGGTGGGTATCCTTGCCTTTACAGGCCAGCTTGTTTCACAGATAGAAACTGGTGTCATTGTTGGTGCACTGGGCCAGTATACAACTGTTGTCATTGCCGGGAACCTGCTACAGTTCTTTGTGGTCATCCCTCTCTTTTTACTGGCACGTGGGCTGCACCCGGTGCGGGTTTTCCGAGGCATGTTTCCTGCGCTTGCGGTTGCGCTTTTTTCAAAAAGTTCCGCTGGTACTCTGCCCGTAACGCTGGCATCGGCAGAAGACAATCTGCACCTTGACCATCGTGTCACACGTTTTGTGCTGCCCATATGCACTACCATCAATATGAACGGTTGTGCGGCCTTTATTCTGGTAACTTCTCTTTTCCTCATGCAGAATGCAGGCATTGTTATTACAACGGGAACCATGTGCATTTGGCTTTTTGTGGCGGTGCTTGCCGCTGTTGGCAATGCCGGTGTGCCCATGGGCTGCTATTTTCTTACGCTGTCGCTCATGTCTTCCATGAATGTGCCGGTAGATCTGATGGGCGTAATTTTACCTATCTACGCTATTATTGACATGATAGAGACCTGCGTGAATGTGTGGTCAGACTCGGCAGTGGCAACAATGACACATCATGATTTGCAAGGTAAGTTGCCGGATACGGTAGCGGAAATGGAGGGCGCCGGGGTTTAACCCACTGTTCATTGCTTTCCATAAGTTACGCTTGACAGAGTCAGCCATTATTGGTAAATTTTTATCCTCGTTGGGTCGTTAACTCAGTAGGTAGAGTATCTGCCTTTTAAGCAGAGAGTCGCAGGTTCGATCCCCGCACGACCCACCAAATATTTTATGCCCTTACGGACGAACTTCGTAGGGGCTTTTTTTGGCACATGCACTTGAGCACATGTGCAGGTCTGAGCGCTTCAACCGCTGCGCGCTTTTGGCCATCCATAAGGATGTTCTACGGCGCGTGAAGAGCTTCGAGAGGACGCGCAAGCCTACTGCACGTCAGCAACAGCGTGACCTGGAATGGATGGCAAAGACGGGGAGTTAAAAGGATTACTTACAATTTTTGAGCAAAGAAAGAAATTTGTCGCGTGATATGTTTGCCGTATCGAGGATGTTTTTAATGATTGGGACGCCAACTTCTGGGTATGCAGGCAATACTATTGGGCGCTCCAAGTTCCCACCGTAGTAAATCCTGTGGCTACCCTTCTGGCGCACAAACGAATAGCCAAGAAGAGAGAGCACGCATTCTATAGTTTTCCACGGTAGTGGAGTTAAACGAGGCATGGAGCTTTCTCAAGCAGCGTGGGGGGGATAAGACCGTGCGGCAGATCGTTTTTGAGGCTTTCTTTTATGATGTCACCGAAACCGCACTTTTCCAGCACAGTGTCAAGTGTGCCCAGCTCGACGCAACCGTCTACCCAGAGTTGTAGAGCCGCTACAGCATTATCAATGGCCTTGCCCATAGTTTCGCCTTGGGAGCCTACGGCAAGTTGGGGAAAATTGACTATCCAATACCCACATTCTTCCGACGGTGGATACATTTCCATACGAAGGTGCATCTTATCTTGCGTCATAATACGACCTCATGTGTAGCATTCATAGGATGGAAAGATAGAGTGGTCAAGACGTGTCATGGATCGGACGGCGAGGACGGGTAGCTAGGCCGAGCGATAGCTGGGCACATATTTGGGCGCATTTGGCACACTTTTTACCAAAAAATATTTGTAATTTCAATATGTTAATATGTAAATATGATACCTTTTAAGCAGAGAGTCGCAGGTTCGATCCCCGCACGACCCACCAATTTATAATATTATGAAGCCCCACAAAGCCTTGTGGGGCTTTAGTTTTTATTGAATTTTGATGTTTCATCTAGTCTCAGAATTCACCTGGACATACTGCCTACATGACGCATTTTCTGGCAGTAGTTGGTCTTTCTGTAAAGTCTATACCGTCATCCCCTTCACGTATTGTCATTCAGGACTTTTCTGATATTGACAAAAAACATGAAAAAAGTTTTCAATAATGCTGAAAAAAAATAGGAGGAATTGCGAATGAAAAAAATTTTTTCTAAAAATTTTCTTTTGGCTTTTACTGCCGGCGTGTTGATGACGCTTTTTGTATCAGGCACCAATATTGTTTATGCCAAGTCGAAGTTTTCACAGGAACAGCTAGCATACATGCCTGCTGTAACGCTGATAGAACTGTTTAAAAAAGGTGAAACAACGCCAAGTGAAGTTCTGGAAGCACAAATTCAGCGTGTAAAGAAGTACAACGGCGAATACAACGTATCGCGTCGAGATTTGGTAAATGAGCTGGATACGTTCAATGCTGGCAAGGTCAATGCCATTACTTTCGACAATTTTGACGAAGCGAGGAAGCTGGCAAAGGAAGCGGACGAACGCTATCGGAAAGGCACTGCGCGTAAACTTGAAGGAATCACCGTCGGCGTCAAGGACGAGAATGAAGTGAAAGGATGGCGCGTCGACGCCGCGTCCATTCCCATGAAGGACAGCAAGCCGAGTGCTTCCGACGGCGCCATGATACAGAAACTTCGCGACGCAGGTGCCATATTCGTCTTTCAAACGACGGTGCCTGAACAGTGGCTCAGCCCCATGACATGGTCGCGTCTGTATGGCGTAACCCGCAATCCATGGAATCTTTATTATGGCGTAGGCGGATCGTCCGGCGGTTCAGGCGCGTCGCTTGCCGCAGGCTTCTGCACGCTTGCCACCGGTTCCGACATGGGCGGCTCCATCCGCATCCCCTCTGCCATGAGCGGGTTGTACGGCTTCAAGCCGCCATTCGGCCGCGTCGCTACGTCGGACAACACCTACGAAACCTTAGGACCGCTGGCCCGTACGTTTGCAGATATGACGCTTATGCAGGACGTCATTTCCGGCCCCAGCCCCAAAGTTCATTCGTCCATCCGTCCCAAGCTCGACTACCCTCAGGAATATGCGCCAATTCAAGGGACAAAAGTCGCCGTTGCCTATTTCAAAAATTGGATCCAGGGCGGCTTGAGTGAAGAATCAGACCATTCCATGGATGTCGTCTCTGCAGCACTGCAAAAAGTCGGCGCGCAAATTGAAAAAATCGAACTCGATATTACTAGCGAAAGTTTTATGCCGACATACTTCAAGGGACTCATGTCGACAAACATGTATGTCCTGTTCGATGGCTTGGACAAAGGACGCGATGTGTTTAGTTCGTATATGAATAATCTATTCGCGTATGCAGGCAAGTTGAGTCCTCAAGACCAGGTCAATGCTGACGCATTGCGTGTGAAGCTGCATCAGGATGTACAGCAGAAAGTCTTTGAAAAAGGCTGCATTGCCCTGGTCATGCCGACACTGGCAACGCCGCATTTCCCTGCCGATCTTGAATCGTCACCTGATAAGGCCGCCGTGGTGCATGGGAAAAAATGTTCCAGCAACAATCTTCTTTTGACGCCAATTTGGAATCTTGCCAGCAGATATCCGGTTGTAACAATGCCGGTCGAACTGTCGGGCAAGAACGTTCCCATCGGTGTGCAGATTGTCAGCAACACCTATGATGACTTGAGTGCCTTCCGTGTGGCGTACGCTCTGTCAAAAGTCATTGCGCCGCTGTATGCGGATGGGCGTTTCCCGGATTTTAGGAATGAAAAATAGTATGATACAGTGAGCAACTGGGGAGGGGATGTCTATCCCTCCCCAGGAGTCACACATTTCTCACGTTGTAACACGTTGCGTAATGTAGACATGTTGTGAATGCGTTAGGAGCTTTCTAACAAACGGGTCCACCTCTCTGTTCAAGCCAGAGCAGCATAGCAGAATGTAATCTGCTCTCTGGCAAAGTCCGCGTCATATCGTGAGACATATTGTGCCTGTTCACGCGCGGTATCCGTTTCCGCAAGGCGCTTGATGATGATTTTTTCAAGCTCCAGCCAGGGAATCTCCCCGCGCTTGACCGATTTAAGCTGTTCTCGCGTAGCCAGCGGAAAAGAAATTCTCCCCGTAGCATAGAGTTCCTCCATCTGGTCACATGCCCGCAGGGCATGCGAGAGCGCCTTGAAGTCCACACCCTGGTTCTGCTCGGCAGCAATGGCGCGGTTGCCGTATTTTTCCATGTCTGCTGTAACACGGCTGACAAATTCACGTAACCGGATATTGCCCATATGGATCTTGCCGCAGAGCTGCAGGGCAGGCTGCCCGTCCAGCATCTGGCTTACACAGTATCTGTTATCACTGCACTGTGCTGTCAGAGCGGCCAGTACATCTGTGAGGCGCATTGCATGCGCAGGCTCAGGCCAGTTATGCCTTAGCCAATGATATACAGTTCGCAGAGCTCCCAGGCGAGACCCCTTGATACCGTACTTTTGGGCTTGTCTCAGGCTGTAGTCTGCATAAGCGCGGCAGTTCTGACTATCATACAGACGGTCGGGATGGGCAAAGACAGCATCAAGCCGCGCATCACGATAGAGGGTGCACGCCTTGTTGGAAGGAGAGAACAGCAAATCTGTCGCCCCTGTGTCACCGGCTGGCAGGAGCTTAAGCAGCCAATGCTGCGCAGACCAGAGGTCAATGTCCACATCTCCGGCACTGTTGCGGCTTCCATTATCACCGCTTGACCAATGCAGACTGTGTGGCAGCTCGTCAGGCGCTGCATACTCAAGAGATGGAAGAAAAATGCCGCGCACATCAGTGTCGGATTGGCCTTGCATGTCCGTGCCATAGAGCTGTGAGCCAAAGATTGTCAGATAGAGCAGGGTGGCGTTCTTATTGCGGCAGAGGGCTTTGGCCTGTTCCACAAGCTGTAGTGTCTGTTGCATTTCCATGGCAGCCACACTAGCGTTCCACCCTGATTCCAACAAGGGCAGTGGCCTGGATGTCTTCCTTCTGATGGGGCATCACATTGCGGTTACTCTCTCCATTCTACCAAAGCCTTGCCAATGTCATAGGCATTCTGGCACTGTTCAGGCCAGTGTTTTTCGCGCCATGCAGCCTTGGCCGGTTCAGAGAAAATGGAAGATTCGTACAGGGAGTAGTCCTTGAACTGGTAGGTGTCATATGCCCAGAGGGTGCGTGGAGGAACACGGAAATGCTGTGTGGTGAACTGTTCCATAATGCGCAGTCTTTCCTTCATCTGATACTGGCGTACATGCTCTTCCGTCATGTTCATGGTGTAAATGTACGCCGAGGGTATTTTCTTGGGAAAAACAGTTGGGATTTCATTGCTGTACAGATAGTTTGAAAAGAACAGCCGTTCAATGCAGGCTGTCAGTCCCGAAGTGATGTTCATAAAATAAATGGGAGAGCCGAACAGAACGGCATCCACCTGTTTGACGCGTTCCAGCACCGGAGAAAGATCGTCCTTCATGGCGCAAATACCGTGTTCCTTGTCTTTACGCTTGCAGGCGAAGCAGCTGATGCAGCCTTTGAAGTTTAGCGCATACAGATGAACAATTTCCGTTGC
>JAFTDG010000015.1 GCA_017454325.1 Desulfovibrio sp.
AACCAATCCACATCGCCAGTGAACAAACCAAGACGCGCCGCATACTTTAACAATAGCAAAGAGTTCGGGCTTCTCTCGCGCAATCTGAGGAGCAACGCACGCACAGCCTGTTCGTCGTTATTTTGTTGTATGGCGCCGTCCAAACGCTTTGCAATATCTTCGCTTGCTGCAGCCAAGGCCGCTCCCTGCCTGGCTACCTGCAGCACCGGCCGGGGCACCTCGATGCCGCTATCGGCACACTGCGTCAAGATTGTGCAGGAATGTACATCCCAAGGTGCGTCTTCCCAGGCAGTCACGGCCAGACCAAGCAGTAAATCCCGCTTATTTTCAAGCGTGAGCCCCTGCCACCCTTGCTCAATATTTTCCATAACCAGGGTGAAGACATTGTACATCCGTACGCCACCGTGAGCGAACAGCATGAGTGCTTCCCGCACAGGCAACGGCATAGATGTCCATAAGGTCTTGGCAGAAACCATATCCATTCCTCTTGTCACTGTAATACAAGAACGTAGCGGATTGCCCAGAAACTGTCCAGCTTTCACACAGCGAAAGAATCTAAAGGAATGGCTGTACAGGCAAAAAGATGGGATGCTATCTCGCAACGCTGTTCTTGTGTAGCCCTCGCGTCTGCTACAGCTGGAACAAAAAGGCGGGAGTACCTTTTGCCAACGCGTTCAGCTCAGACCCGACATCGAGGTGCAAAAGCGTTTTCAGCCCACGGGGCAGCCAATTGTCCTCCTTGGGGCATGTTTGCAGCTTGTGTTCTGGAGGCACGCCGCATTGCCCCGCCAGCCATTGCAAGGCCTCGTCCTGTCCGCCAAGGGCATCCACAAGACCAAGTCGCAGGGCTTCCCGGCCGGTGACTATCTTGCCGTCGGCAAGCGCCGCCGCACGGGCCGGCTCCATATGACGCCCTTGGGCAATAATTTCCACAAATTGGCGGTGCATGTCGTCCAGGACGCCCTTAAAGTAGGTCCGTTGTTCAGGCGTGAGCGGACGCAGGTATGAGCCGGCATCTTTATACGGAGCCGTGGTCAAGGTTTCCTGCCCTACGCCCAGCTTGTCGAGCAGGCCCTGCACTTGTGGAATATCCATGCGCACCCCAATGGAGCCGGTGACAGTAGAGGCATTAGCAAAGATACGTCTGCCCGCCATACTCACCATCAATCCTCCCGAAGCTGCCATGGAACCCATACTCACAGCTACAGGTTTTTTCTGCGCTAGATTGCGCAATGCCTCATACACTTCCTGTGAGGCCGCCGCACCTCCGCCAGGGGAATCCACCCGCACGAGAACACCCTTGATGTCAGTATCGTGGCTGATGGTACGTATCCAGCGCAGGGTTGGTTCAACATTCATTATAGGCCCGGTTATGGATACCAATGCCATACGGGAGCCGCTCAGGGGACTTTGCTCGCCCCAGAATACCAGAGGCATTCCGCTCAATGCGACTAACAGTAACAACACCCCGCCCCAAAAGAGCAAGGGGTGCCGCTTGCGAAACGGTCGGCGCAGCAGTTCCTTCCAAACCTGGGCGGGAATCTGGGCAAGCGGGCAACTTCCAGCACAAACATGAGACTGTGCCGTGCCTGAGGTTACGGGCATGACAGACGCATCGGAAAAAGTAAAATTGTCGTCACTCATGGCTTGGCCCCTTTTTATTGTTCTTCATACTGGCAGCTCACTTCTGCATAGCCTCAGGCCAGGTAGCGGCGGCCATTTCACGCAATTTAAATTTCTGTATTTTCCCACTGGCCGTCAGCGGAAAACCTGTAACCATCTTTATATAGCGTGGAATCTTATACCAGGCGACTTTGCCCCGGCAGAAGGCACGCACATCTTCAGCGAACAATTCCACGCCCGGCTTGGGGATAATGAAGGCACCGACTTCCTCCCCGTATTTGCGACTGGGCACGGCCACAACCTGCACATCCAGAAGGCCTGGCATGCCCAGAAGAAATTCTTCCACTTCCCGCGGGTACACGTTTTCCCCACCGCGGATGATCATGTCTTTGATGCGGCCCGTCACACGCAGATAGCCGTTGTCATCCATGACCCCCAAGTCACCGGAATGCAACCACCCTTCGGGACTTATGGCCTTAGCTGTGTCTTCGGGCATGTTGTAATAGCCCTTCATAACATTGTAACCTCGGCACATGATTTCACCCACCTGGCCTCGTGGCAGCTCCTCACACGTCTGAGGATCGCCTACGCGCACCTCAATGCCAGGCATGGCACAGCCTACGGTTTCACAGCGCAGACGCAAGGGGTCGTGGATATCCGACTGTGTCATCACCGGCGAGGCTTCGGTAAGGCCATAGCAGATGGTGATCTCCTTCATGTGCATGTCATCCACCACGCGGCGCATGAGTGGCTCTGGGCACACAGAACCGGCCATGATACCCGTACGCATGTGTGAAAGGTCAAAACGGTGGAAAAGCGGATGCTCCAGTTCGGCCAGAAACATAGTGGGCACGCCATAGACGGCGGTGCAGTGCTCACCGTCCAGTGCTGCCAGCACCTTAAGAGCGTTGAATGTTTCGAGAATGATCATGGCAGCGCCATGGTTAACACAGGCAGAAACGCCAAGTACACAGCCAAAACAGTGAAATAAGGGTACAGGCAGGCATACGCGGTCTACAGAGCTGAAATTTTGATGCCGACCGATCCAATAGCCATTAAGGCCCACCCCCACATGGGTCAGCATGACACCACGCGGAAAACCTGTCGTACCCGATGTGTACTGCATATTGACCACATCCCAGGGCGACAGCTCAGCCTGACGTGCAGCATAAGATGCATCGTCCGTCATAACAGAAAGTGCTAGAATTTCAGGAACAGAATACATGCCCCGGAATTTTTCAGCCCCAAGATAACATACTCGTTTCAAGTGAGGCAGACTCTTGCAGTGAAAATGCCCTCGCGACTGCGTGCGCAACTCTGGCGCAATGCGATACAGGGTCTCTAGATAGTCGTGGTCACGCATTCTGTCGATAAGAAAAATATTTTCGCATTCAGACTGCGTGAGCAAATAACGCAGTTCGTGCTCGCGATAATTTGTGTTCACCGTAAGCAGTATCGCGCCGATCTTGGCAGTGGCAAACTGCAGGGCTACCCAGTAAGGCACGTTGGTGGCCCATACAGCCACTTTTTCCCCCTTCTGCACACCTAACGCCATGAGGCCCTTTGCAAAAGTGTCCACCAACTCGCCGAATTCACGCCATGTGAGACGGTAACCCCGGTCTGGGTAGACCACGGCATCATTGTCTGGATAACGGACCACCGTATGATCCAGCACCTGCCCCAACGTCCATTCTCGCAGTTCAAACTGCGCCTGACGTTCACGAACTTTTTCTTCCATGGACCCTCCCCTAGGCGCGGCGATCCTTCGCTGTGCCAACCGGCAAAAACACATCAAGGATTGTAGGTTACGGCGAGAAATTCCACGGGCTCATCTCCGGCAGCGCCCACATAGTGAGGCACAATGGAATTATAATAGATGGTCTGGCCGGGTTTGAGCACATGGGTTTCCCGTCCATAGACCACCAGCAGTTCTCCCTTGAGCACGCAGATGAACTCTTCACCTTGGTGCGATGTGGTTCTGCGTTCTCCATTATCGGGATAGATGCGAATGAAAAAGGGCTCCATATTGCGATCGTTCTTACCCTTAGCCAGGGCATGATACGTATACGCCGGGTTGGGTATGCGCCCTGTATGTAATGCCTCGTCAGCCTCCACATCGCCATCAATGCTGTTGATAACAGGATCACGGGTAAACTGGTCGTCCAAGAAGGTGCCCAGCCGCACCCCCAAAGCACGCGCCACTTTGTGCAGAGGCCCAATACAGGGGTAAATGGCATCACTTTCGAGCTTTTCGAGATACTCTTCGCTGAGTCCGGTGTTCTTGGCCAGAGTTGGCAAATCCATCTCGTGCTCTTGACGGAAAGCGCGGATGCGTGAACCAATGGTATGTGCAGATGACATAACTACTCCTGAAAACCGGGGATTGGGTGCATAATGCGATAGCAATCGCTTTCGTATCGCACATACGGTAGCTAAAAGGGTACATACCCGCAAGGGGCACACCCTCAAACGCTGTGATTATGCCAGCCGTCTTGACAGGAAAAAATATTCTTCCCCTGCAGGGCTAATAAATAAGGCGCTGGTGAGACGTAGGGGCAGTTTTTTTAATCTTGGATAAAAAATGGTAACAATAAAATAGGCTTACAGTGATTATATTGTTCGCCATTACATTGGTGCGCCCGGCGGGATTCGAACCCACGGCCTTTGGCTCCGGAGGCCAACGCTCTATCCAGCTGAGCTACGAGCGCACTTCTTTTTTGTTATTCGAGTCATGTACACCTGTCAAGAAAATTACCAAAAACATAGCCTCTT
>JAFTDG010000109.1 GCA_017454325.1 Desulfovibrio sp.
AATTTTTTTATTGCTTCAATACATAATGTAATATGCATTTCATTAGCGTAGCTCCTAACATCATTACCTGTGTTTATCTGTACTGTTGTCAATGGTCTCGCTTTCTGAAACGCTTTTGCTAAATCCAAAATTGACATATATGTTTCAGGATTTGCGACATTGTATGCTTGTCCATTTTCTCCTTTGAGCAGAATAGAAAAGAGCATTCGACACGCATCGGCTGTATAGATGTAGTCACGCTCTGTAGCACCGTCTGTAGCTAATCGTATTTCTCCGTGCGCCAATGCAGCCCGTGCCATCTGCATAAAAACTCTATTGTCATTGGGGCTAACACCAGGCCCAAAAACAAGAGTAGGTCGCGCTATCTTCACTGGAAAGCCATATTCTCTGGCATAGGCCGCGCAGAGCGTTTCGGCCAAACGTTTGGCCTGAGGATAACTGGAACGCACGGCCAAAGGATCAAGCGATCCAGCATCTTCTTCTTTTGCTTCCACATGATCTAGCTGACCGTAAACTTCCATGCTTGAAATGTACAACATAGACTTGACATCTTTTTTTCTAGCCAGTGCTAACACATTAGCCGTTCCCTGGTACACTGCTGCAATGGTCTCAACGGGCTTTTCAACAAAATATGTGCTTGAAGTAGGCGCAGCAGCATGAATGATATAATCAACCGTATCATCAATCGATAATGGAGAACATATGTCACCTTTATGAAAATGTACTTTATTCTTATATTTTTCTAAATAGCTCATAAACGTCTGTGATACTTTGCTAGTATCATGTACAAAAGCTAATATAGATATACTAAAATCATATTTATCCGAAGCACAAAGGAGACTTTTGACCAATAAACTGCCCAAAAGACCAGTTGCCCCTGTTACAAGTACCCTTTTGCCAGAAAACTGATTCCAAGGTATTAACTTATCATCAACGATGGCGTTAAGATCATCCTTTAACAAACTGTCTTGTCGAACTTGAGTACTTTCGAGTGATAAATCTTCCATGCTCAAACCCCAATAATCTGCATGCTTTCCTGCGCCTTCAGGATACCCTTAAAAACATAGTAATCATATGGTGTTGTAATTTTGATATTGGCTGTAGAGCATTCCACATAGTGAAGTTGATGCCCGTAGTGCAGCATGAGTGTGGCCGAATCGATGGCCTTGTGCCAGCCTTCAACACGCGATTGTTCGTGCGCAGCAAACAGCTCGCCCAGGCGAAATGTCTGCGGGGCTTTGGCAATGACGCAGGTCTCCCTGTCCAGCACGTCTGCAATAAAGCCGGCTTTTTCCCCCTTGCGTGTGATGGTCTCCGTGGCAGCAGAAGCAGAAATGGCGTTGCCGTGCCGCTTGACCGAACGGATATTCTCGCTGATCAGCTCCTGGGTGATCACCGGTCGGACGCCGTCATGCACTAGCACGATGTCTTCATCGCTGGCTGACATACCTCGTAACGCACAGAGGCCCAAATAAATGGAATCCTGCCCTGTTTCCCCGCCGCTGATGATCTCCTTGACCTTGCGAATTTCAAAGATACGCAGTTGTTCTTTCAAATAGTCTATGTGGCTTGCCACACAGACGACGACAATATCGTCAATACCCGGATGTTTCTGAAAATGCTCCAGAGTATATATGATCACTGGCTTGCCATACACTTTAAGAAACTGCTTGGGTACGCCATTGGTGTGCATGCGGCGACCAACGCCGCCAGCGAAAATCAGGGCATGGGCAGGCGTTCTCACTGCGCTACCCCCTGTAAGAAATTCACTACCCGCGCTGTACTTCCACCGTCGCAAGCACTCATAAAACGCAGCCGTAGGCTTGAAGAAACGTTGACGCCTCGGGCCACGACATGAGCAAGTTCTTCTGTAATTACCGCCACAGCACCAGGGGCGATTTCCTCCGGTTCCAGGTACAGACCGCGCTCACGAGCCACATAGTTGTCACGATCTGGTGTGAAGAGATAGCAAGGCCGTTCCAGCAACGCGAAATCAAAGAGAATTGAAGAATAGTCTGTGACCAACACGTCCGTGACGGAAAGACAGAAATCCTGAGCAAGATTTGAAACATCAATCCAACCAGACGGAACACTTCCGCTACGAACGGTTGGGTGGCTGCGCCAGCAAAAAGCCCACTTCTCGTCCAGCTCCTGGCGTAAAACCGCCACATCCGGCCCGTCTGGCTGACGACGCACTCCGGTAGCGCGGTCACTGCGCCAGGTTGGTGCATAGAGAAAAATTTTTTTGTTTGTTAGCTGAGGGTAAAGCGACTCAAGGAAAGCACGATCTTCTTCTTTTTTGCGTGCGAGTAGGCTATCCGTGCGCGGCAGCCCCAGGGGCAGCACATGCTGTTCGGGCAGACGGAATGCCTTGGCATATGAGGAAACGAGCTTGGCATCGGAGATAACCATGTAATCTGTTTGTCCGTGAATGTGCAGAATGCGCTGCCGCTCGGACTCCAAGTCATAACCGGGCCTGGGCGCGTCGTAGCCCACCTTCTTGTACCAGCCACCGCTGTGCCAGAGCTGCACCACTACCGTACCGGAACTCTTGCGCATATTGCTCACCATTTGCGAGCATTGATCCTGCACAAGCACTCGCGCACGTGCAAGCCGCATAGCATTACGTGGCTTCTGCTCTCGATCAGAGATGATCATACTGTGTACGCTCTGCCCCAAGGCTGCGTGAACACAGGGAATGTTGCCATAGTGGCGGCTCGAGTCCTTTTGCAAGAAAACAATCCCTTCCTTATGCCTGAACAGCATATTCAAGAACGTGTATGCCATGCAGAACAATATCTTGTCCCGCCGCTTCATGCTTGCACGACCTGCACATCATTGTCCGTTACAGCCTGCCGCTTTTCCACGCTCTTGGCCCGCATGTGAAATGTCGAGCGGCGCATACCGCAGAGCCGAGCCGCTTCGGTAGTGGTGATCTTCCC
>JAFTDG010000110.1 GCA_017454325.1 Desulfovibrio sp.
CATAGCACATGGGTTGCGTATTACCGCCACACAGGCAATCAACCACATGCAAGCCTTCGCTTGCGGCCACATGGGCCAGCATAATATGCGATGGACCAAGGACATCGCCCACGGCATAGATACCAGGCACGGATGTCTGCAAATGGCTGTCCACAACAATCCAGCCACGCGTATCCACTGCAATCCCAGCCTTTGCAAGCCCAAGCCCATCTGTTGCTGGTGCACGCCCAACCGTCACTAACACCATATCGGCCTCAAGGGAGGCATTATCGCTTGAACTGGAGCACTCCAGTAAGGGAGATGGTGAAATCTTTCCCTTTACGACTCCATCAGCAACACAAACGTCTGTAAGAGTTTTACCCAGAAGGACACGTATCTTCTGCTTACGCATCTCCCGTTGCAGCAGGACGCGCATGTCCTGATCTACTGCAGGCATAGGTAACAGGCGGTCCATTCCCTCTATCACCGTAACATCACTGCCAAAGGCCCGATAAATACAAGCCATTTCACAACCGACGACACCTCCACCCACAATTACAAGACGCTTTGGCAAATGCGTCAAAGCAAGAACATCGTCGCTACTTACGATGTATGTATGATCAAGAGGCAGACCGGGAAGCTGTTGCACACGAGAGCCTGTTGCTATAATCACGGCATCTCCTACAACTACAGTTTCCCCAACTTCACTCTTCACCGCAACGGTATGAGCATCCACTACACGCCCAGTACCGCGAAGCAGCGTGATCTTGTGATGGGTGCACGTTCTTTCAAGACCATTCCTAAGGATACCAACTACACGTTCCTTACGTGCCAGAACAGCTGGAATGTCTGCCTCCAGCCCTGTACATCCAACAATACCGTATTCCTCCAGACGCTTGGCCATGGTCAATGCGTCAGCACTGGCCCGCAATGTCTTGGTTGGAATACATCCATGATTGAGACATGTTCCTCCCAGGGCCTCTGTTTCAATCAGAGTAACAGCACACCCGCACCTGGCAGCCTCAAAGGCTGCTGTATATCCTCCGGGGCCACCACCAATAACAGTAATACGCATGACAACCGCTCCTAATTATGTGTCACAAAGGCTGCGACACAATCTATCTTCTTAATATCATAAACAATTCTCTTGGAAAAGCACCCTAACCGTGCGAAACAGATAACGCGCACTTGAGCAAAAAGGTTACGGAAATCGTAAGGCACTTCTTGCGAATACTAGTCTTACTAACCGTCATTCCTGAAAGCAAAAAATTCCTGTGGAATCCCGAAACAGTATAGGCTATATTTATATGCATAGCAGGATGCTGTCTGCTGCAGTATATTCTCAAAAGTTTCCAGCATTCTTCGTTATTCGAGAGGCCGTATGTCATTGTCGTTTGCCTACACTATTACTCCTTCCAAAGAGCATTTGCCACGGCCTATCTCTCAAGTGAGAATGGTTATTAGACAATATAGGCGATATTGGAATACACAAAAATATACTTTTTCAATGCAATCCATGCAATGGCGGCCCTAGGGGCTACTATTGTTCTTTCTATCACCAATAGTATCCGTATTGCTCAAGAATTCTTTCCCAAACCTTTAAGCGGTACAATTTTCGACATTTTTCTGCGGATCAAAGGATAATTATGCCGCTGTAATGGACGAAAATAGGCAGGCAGAATATGCAGTATCTCTCTAAAATCATGATGGCAGTGGCCTTTCTTTTCATGGCACTGACTCTAACCCTGTTAGTACAGATAGATACCGCTGCGTTACACGCTGCCAATGCCATATACCCTGGTGCTGGCACCTGGGTTTGCCTTGGCCTTATGGCAGCCGAACTTATGGCTCTTTTCTGGTTATATAAGGCTCTATTTGCAAGGCAGGCCAAGCTCATATTGCAGAAGGACGCATCTGCAGAGGAACAGGAGGCATTCCTTGCAGAAATGCGTCGCCGACTTACGCGTAACAGTTATGTACGGGCCGCAAAACTTGATCCGGACGCTCCGGATTTTATGAAGCAGGCCCTGGCATTGCTGGATGCCCGTGCTGAAGCAGAAATCCGTTCAGGTGGGAAAAAGGTATTTCTGGGCACTGCGTTGGCACAGAATGGCAGACTGGACGCACTGATTGTTTTTTTTGCCCTTTGTCGCATGGTGTGGCGCATCTCTGCTGTATACAATCAACGCCCCACACCTCGAGAGATCTGGAGCGTCTATTCTACGGTCTCATCAGCGACATTTGTGGCCTTTTCCATTGAGGCTCTGAATATTCCTCAAACTATTGCCGACGCCATCAATGAGCTCGTGCCCTCGGTAACCCCCGCCATGGCAGCCTCGTCTGTCCCCTTTGTGGGGGCTGCTATGCATGTGTTCACCACTTCACTCATTGATGGTGCAGCTAACAGTCTTCTTGCAGTCCGAGCAGGAGTAATCACACGCAAGGCATATCGTTATGCCATGTATGGAGGGAAGGACAATTTACGAAGCTCAACCGTACGTGAGACCGGGGCTATACTGCTGGACATATCCCAAGAATCCATCGGGGCCATTATTAAGACTCTGAAAAAGGAAGTTCAGGATCTCTCCCTAAACAGCGGGAAAAAAATTGTAGACAATATGGGTAAAGTGACGGCCACAGTCACTAATACTGTTGTCGATGCAGCAACAGGCACTGTCAATGTTGTGAGTGGAAGCGCACAAACTGTAGCTGATTGCGGCAAGGCCACAGTAGGAGCCATAGTCACGGGCATGCAGAATGTAACGGAAACCGTTTGCAACGGGGCCGATGCCCTTGGCGATACAGCAAGAACAGCAGGCTCTACCATAGTGGGAAGCGCCCAGGAAATGAGTGCTCACGCCCTTGCCCAGGTAAAAAAATCGGGATCAGCATTGATACATCTATTGCGAAGGAACAACGAAAAGCCCTGATAGAATCTTCCCCCAATGAGTTCTAAATAATATCTTCCAGAAAATAGTCATTTCCTCAAAGTGAGGCAGCAATGATCATCCGTTTATGGGGCACACGCGGATCCACACCAGTTTCTACTCCGCATACGGCACGCTTTGGTGGCGCCACGGCCTGCATTGAAGTGCGTAAAGACAGCGGCGAGCGTTTAATTCTGGATGCGGGATCGGGCATCCATGCGCTCGGCGACGGCATGTCTCATGAAGCCCCTACAGAATGTGCCATTTGCATCAGCCATCTGCACTGGGACCATATCATGGGACTGACATGCTTTGCGCCGCTGTACGATCCTGCACAAAAGCTGACCCTCTACGGAGCGGCAACACCAAAACCTTTTTACCAAAGCATCCGCGGTCTGTTTGACGAAACCTATTTCCCTGTTCCATGGGATTCCCTGCCGCATCGTGATATTGTGGAATTTTGCCCCGGCAAAGAATTTACTGCCTGTGGTATGACAGTCAAAACCTGTCCTACCTGCCATCCTGGTGGCTGTATGGCATTCCGAGTTGAAGCGGATGGCTGGACATTCGTCTACACCGGGGATCACGAATACAGTGATGCCGAAGCCACAGCACGCCTCCTGGACTTCATGGCCGGTGCAGATGTGGCCCTAGTTGACGGACATTTTTTTCTTAACGACTACGCCACGCATAAAGGATGGGGACACAGTGCCATAGAGCATTGGCCTAAACCATTGGCAGATCGTGGAGTAAAACATTGCATTTTTACCCACCACGCTCCTACGCATACTGACCCGGAACTGCAAAATGCCATAAACGCCCTCCGTGACCGCAGCCGTCACCTACCCATAACCCTACAGCTGGCACGCGAAGGCATGCGCATTACCGCTGAAGGCGGAGCGATGGAGCCAGGAGAAGAGCATCTAAAAAACGCTGATGCAGAATTATTTGATTTTTTTCAACGCATCTCTCACTTTTCCGACACCAATCTCGTGCTGGACAGCATTCTCGAACAGGCCCGCTCTTTAACCATGGCTGACGCAGGCACCATCTATCTCGTTGAAAATAACCATCTTGTTTTCTCATACACCGCTAACGACACACTCTTTCCCGGTTCGGAGGCGAACAAACACATCTATCTAAAATCGGAACTGCCCATAAATACCAAATCCATCGCTGGATTCACCGCCAGTACGGGACGAGTCTTGAACATTCCCGATGTCCGCGCAATCGCCCCCAGCGAACCCTACTCATTCAACGAATCCTTTGACAAGGCCACAGGATACCGCACAATTTCCATGTTGACGCTGCCCTTTATGGATGCCTATGGCCGCTTGCTGGGTGTACTGCAACTGATCAACAGTAAACACCGTAATACCGTCCGTCCGTTTACACCTGCAATGGTGCAGGCAGCCAACCGTCTGGTCATGCTGGCAGTTACCGCTCTGGACCGGGCGCATATGGCAAATGATCTTATCTTGCGCATGCTGCGAACATCCTCACTGCGAGACCCGCGTGAAACGGCCAGCCACGTGCGTCGTGTAGGCGCCATGGCTGCTGAGATATACCATCGCTGGGCAGAGCGACACCATATTCGCTTTGAGGAACTGCGCACCACCAAGGGACGCATACGCATGGCAGCCATGTTGCACGACGTAGGCAAGGTGGGCATTCCCGATGCTGTGCTAAAAAAGAATGGACGTCTCACTCCAGAAGAGCGCGCCATCATGGAAACCCATTCTGCTCTGGGGGCAGAACTCTTTACTGATGCCCGCATTGACGTGGACCAGATGGCCCGCAGCATTGCCTTGCATCACCACCAGAAATGGAACGGCCAAGGGTACACAGGCTCAGACAAATACCCCCTGCTGGCTGGTGAAGATATCCCTTTGGAAGCGCGCATCACCGCTATTGCCGATGTATATGACGCCCTTATCTCGCGTCGTTGCTACAAGGAGCCGTGGTCTACGGAAGATGCAGTGGCAGTACTGCGCAAAGATGCGGGCAGCCATTTTGACCCGGAGCTGATTGATGTATTCATGGAAATCCGGGATATCATAGATGCTATCTG
The DNA here is from genome assembly GCA_017454325.1 of Desulfovibrio sp. GTDB lineage: Bacteria > Desulfobacterota > Desulfovibrionia > Desulfovibrionales > Desulfovibrionaceae > Desulfovibrio. The sequence goes on from JAFTDG010000110.1 coordinate 4,978, forward strand.
CAAGCGCTATGCAGATACGGAAGATTAACCACATTCCAACACTGTGTGGGGTGGTAGCAAAACCACCCCTGTGCCCCCTAACCAGTGCACCTTGATGGTGCCATGCTATGCCATGGCGAATTCCTCTCCCAAAGCTGCCACGCACGCAGGCCGAGCCCTCCCTCTTGCCCTTGTTGCGCTGATACTCACCCTGATTTTGCTGGGTCTTGGCATACTCAACCCTTCCCTGCTCCAACAACTTGAGCTGAAAATCTATGACGGTTTTCTTGCCGAACAGGCTGATGGCACACATGCCAATGTAACAGCCATTGTGGATGTAGACGAGAAATCTCTTCGTGAACAAGGGCAATGGCCATGGCCACGATACCGTTTGGCCAGACTCATGCAAACGTTACTGGATGCCGGTGCTTCAGTAGTGGCACTAGACGTGATGCTCTCTGAAAAAGATCGCACCTCTGTTGATACTATACTGGACGACTTGCAACGTGAGGGTGGCATAAAAGCACATCTTTCAGATGTACCCGTTCAGATGCGCAACAATGACCATATGCTTGCACGTACTCTACGCGGAAAACCCGTTGCACTGGGGGCTTTTCTCATCTTTCGGGACGAAGATGCCACTGTATTCACAGGAGAAAATGCTCTCCCCAAGGGTGTTGGCATTGCTGCCATGGATGCCAGTGGCGACGGCAGCTTTATTGAAGAAAGCCTACTAACGGGTAAGGGTTTAGTAGCCCCCCTACCAGAACTGGCATCTGCCAGTACTGTAGGTTTTTTCAACGCTCCATTAGATCAAGATGGACTTATCCGACGCCTTCCATTGTTGGCGCGAGTTCAAGGGCACACCTATGCAAACCTAAGTTTACGTGCCCTCATGCTGCATCTGAAAAAACGCAGTCTCCGGTTAGTCAAAGATGAAAACGGTCAGATGAGTATCCATGTTGGTCAAGTAGCCATTCCCGTTTCTAACGAAGGGTTCATGCTGTTACCCTGGCGCGGTCCAGCGCACAGTTTCCCTTATATAAGTGCAACTGATGTCCTTTCAGGGCGCTTCGACCCAAAGGTCATGCGTGGCAAAATCATTTTTATTGGGTCGTCTGCAGCCGGAACCATGGACATACGGGCGACCCCCCTTGAACGGCACCTTCCGGGAGTAGAAGCTCATGCCACGGTGGTGGACGCTGCGCTTTCTGGCCGCACCCTTGATACACCGGTCTGGAGCCCTTCTCTGCACATGGGTCTTATTGCCTTTGCTGCACTCATCTGCCTTCCCTTATTCGGTTTTGCCAGTCTGCCTATGGCTCTGGCTGGAGGTCTTGTGCTCGCAAGTGGCACATACTTGGCTTCAGGGTATTTTTTTAGCAAAGGGCTATGGATATCACCCCTGTGGGCCATGCTTGTACTGGGGGCACAAGCTATCGCTCTGGGGGCTACACGCTTCTGGCTGTCAGAAAAAGACAAACGCCGGATACGCAATATCTTCAGCCACTATGTCTCACCTGAAGTGGTGGCCCGCATTGTAGACAGGGGAGAGGCATCTCTGCGTGGTGAGCAGAGGGAGCTAACAGTCATGTTCACGGATTTACGTGGCTTTACCTCTCTTTCAGAAAAACTTACCCCCGAACAGGTAGTCAGCCTGCTCAACCGCTATTTCACGCCCATGACGGCACTGGTACGCGAATCTGGAGGCACACTGGACAAGTTTATCGGTGACGCACTCATGGCATTCTGGAACGCTCCCCTGGATGTCCCTAATCATCCAGAAAAAGCCGTGCGTACAGCACTTGCCATGCAACAGGCCCTCACTGAGTTGAATAAAAACGTACAACGTGACTTCGGCTTTTGTCTGCGTATGGGAGCTGGCATCCACACAGGACAGGCACATATAGGCAACATGGGCAGTGACGACCTCACCAACTATACAGCAGTAGGTGATACTGTGAACCTGGCCTCGCGTCTTGAAGGATTGTGCTCTCGTTATGGCGTGACTCTGGTGACTAGCAGGGAAACAGCATCCTGCTGTGGCGAAGGATTGGTGCTGCGCGAATTGGCCCGACTTCGTGTCAAGGGACGAGCCGAACCCGTAAATGTATTCACTATACTCTCCGCAGAAGAGGCCGCAGCGCAAAAGGATGTACTTACTGTCTGGGAAGAAGCGCTATATATGTACCATACGGCCGTAGCGCAGCGAGACTCATCACAGTTGGCGCTTGCAGCGCATGCTTTTGCCTCACTATGTAAGAGTCATCCTGGACCTCTGCACCAAGCATATGCAGATGCATGTGCTGACCTACAGGCACAACCTGCTGACACATGGACCGATATCTGGACATTGACAGGTAAATAATACTCTCAAAACTACCGTGAAGACAAAAATTTCACAAATTCATCTGCAGGCACTGGCCTGGAAAAATAATACCCCTGAACACGATCACAACCGGCCTTTTTGAGCAAATCAAGCTGTGCCTTTGTTTCAACACCTTCAGCCACTACGGGGAGACCAAGAGATTTAGCGATATCAAGAACCAGCTTCAAAACATACAAATCTTCCTTATGCTCCACAATTCCGCGTACAAGTGTTCTATCCAGCTTCAAGGCATCTATAGGCAATGTTGTCAGCATACTCAACGAAGAATAACCGCTACCAAAATCATCCATCTCCACATGAAAACCAACGCGACGCAAATCATTAACCGTTTCCACCAACTGCCCCATACTGTCGGCATAAGCAGATTCTGTTACCTCAAGAACAAGATCGTTGTTTTCGATGCCACAGTCTCTAACAATACCCTGCAAATCGTTTTCTAAGCCCGGATCAAGTGTGTTGATGCGTGACACATTGACCGACACGGGAAGGATTTCACCAAAGTCGTCTTTCCACTTCCGTATTTGCAAGGCAACTGTACGCCATACGAAATGGTCCAGTTTAGCAATAAGACCATTCTCCTCAAAAAGAGGAATAAATGCGTCTGGACGGATCATACCGAAATCGGGATGGATCCAGCGCACAAGGGCTTCAGCGCCAGAACGTACAGGCGTATCACCACGAATATCGTGTTGTGGCTGATACCAGACCCTAAAGTGCCCTTGTATAAGAGCCTCTTCAAACTCATCTACAAGCTTATGCGCAAATGCTTCTTTACGAAACATATCCGCATCGTAAACAGCAAATTTTCGCGCATAATTACCGCAGATGGACTGACAGGCATGTTCCGCACGCACAAAACGCTCTTCTATGGGCAAAGTGTGATCCACTTCGGGATAGACGCCCATACGCAAACGCAGCGTTTTGATCCCCTCCCTCTTACGAACGCTTGAAGCGATACGATTCAAAAAGGCCGCCGCATCGTCCTGATGCTCAACATAGGCATAAAAATTATCGGCATGCTCACGGCATGCCACACCAAAACATGATTCCAGCTCTAAACGTAGTGCGTCCGCTATATCCTTCAGAACAGCATCTCCACAAGCACGGCCATACAAACTATTTATCTGATGATACTTGTCAACATTAATGACAATTGCATCCATGGCGCGGTTGGAGGCAAATTTTTCAATGCACCCCACGCGTCTGAAAAAATAGCCTGTGGAATACAAATCTGTTAGAGAATCCTTGCCCATGCTTCTCAGCGCTACCGCATCTTCATGCATTTTTATGATGCGGCGCACACGCGCACGAACTATTTCCACAGAACTATAGGGTTTCGAAATAAAATCCGCAGCCCCCAGTTCCAGACTTTTCACCTCTGCGTCCAAATCCGACGTAAGTACTATTACAGGAAAACGCTTCAGAAAACCCTTTTCATTCAGCTTCTGCAGTACTTCGTAACCGTTCAAATTAGGCATGTACAAATCTAGCATCACCAAAGAAATATCTTCTCCGTACTGCTCGATAAGGCTCATTGCCTCATTGCCATCGCCGGCCTGCAAAACAGAGTATCCATCCTCAAGCATTCCAGCCAGAAGCTCCCGATTAACGGGTTCATCGTCAACTACCAACACAATACGCGTAACAAAATCAAAATCTTCCATTTGGCACTCCGGCGCCGATGGTCAGAAATCTCTAACAGATATACCTGCGAATGGTATTAGAGTTGAGAGTACGCAAAGCCCTGAGAGTAAATGAACCGAGCCTGCGCTAAAAGCTCCAGGAGACACCAGTCATCACCAGATGCTGTGTGTAGTCGTACAGGGAGCACGAAGAGCCATTATCAGTATAGGCGTACGAGGCTTCAATGGCCCAAGCATCATTGATGTGCCATGTCAGTGCCGCCCCCAGACGCCAGCGGTTGTCGATACGAATCTCATCTTCCAGAGCTGTTGCAGGACCTTCGTAAAACTCCTGGGTCAGTGAGACAAAGGGCTCTAGATCCACATTTCCAGGTAACTTGAAAAGAAAACGTGCAGAACCTTCCCAACCAGTATAATCATAATCGGATACATTGGCAGCCCCCCAAAGAACACGGGCTCCCGCAGTGAAGGCATGCCCGCCAGATCCCAGCAGGATGCGCACATACTCTCCGGCCCAACCGTAGCCGCCATTGCGCTCTTTGACTTCGGAATACTTGCGCGAATCCCAACCTGCTGAAGTGATAAACTGCACCTTTGTTACAGGGGCATACATAAAAGTCAGTTCCGGTCCCAGCGACCGTACATGCTGCAAAAATTCGTAGTCAAAAATTTCTTCGCGTACTCGTACATCCAGCAAGGTCTTGGAACCCACATGGCGTACACCCAGAGCCGCCCTGCCCCATTGTGACTCGCGAACGCGCAGGTCATCGTGCAACGCCTGACGCTCATGCCCACGCCACAGGCCGCGCAGATCCCCTACAAGCCACCACCCCGAATCACGCCGAGGTTGCCAGCCAAAATCCAGCTCAGCCCCCAAATAGGCACCAAAACTCTCTTTGCTTTCGACTTGAGGCACCGTAACATGCCAACTTCCCAGATCCAGACCTTCCGTATCCGGCCCCATATTAACGTTTGAATCGTAAAGCAGGCCTGCGCGCAACCTGCCGTGCAACTGTACCTGGGAAAGTTTTTTTTCCATAGCGTCCAGATTGGGCATGTCACCATCCTGCCCTGACACTTGGGCAAGACAACGTTCTGCGGCTTCACGTTCACCCAGCAGCATATAGACTTGCGCCAACTCCTTGTACAGAATTGCCTCACCGGGATGCTTTTCAATAAGCATCTCGTATGCCGTTACAGATTGATTCCAGTGTTTGCTAGTAGCCCCACTACGGGCCAAACCCCAGACAGCTTCATCATCCTCCGGGTTACTTAATAAAATTTCCTTATACAGGGTATACGCTTCTTCAGACTGCCCCGTACGCAACAGTTCTGCTGCCCGCACCCGAGCCTGTGCAACTGCCCCCCGTACAGCGGGATCATCGTTGTAAGCTGCAAAGGCGTGGGGAACTCCGCCCAAAGAAACCAGCAACAAAAGTACGCTCGTCATGGTAATGATGCGGCGTACATTCCATATCTTACCCATTCTGTTATAAGGTATTTTTAGCATGACAGGCACTCAAAGAAAATTTTTCAACTTGCCTTTGGCACAAAAATGAACGCAGCCCACGGAGGGTGCAATGCAGCCGGACTTAACTTGCTGCACATTTCCTGTTACAGGGTAGTTCAGTTTTTTTCTATTGACAAGCATCGACAGCGCAGCCTGCCTGTTTTTCGGCATCTCCTGCGCATACTTCACGGAGGGTTTACCTATGGCAGACGCATCATTTACATGGCATTGCCAGCGTATGGGTGGTGCAGATCAAGTCACCCTGACCACTATGGCCGAACTGCGCCACCTACGCGAACTGGATCCTAAACTCTGGGGAGCGTTAAGCTGCCCCGCTACCGGCATTGAATTTGACAAACGCACCCTGGATCTGCTGGACACGGACCATGATGGACGTATACGCATCCCCGAAGTGTTGGATGCAGTAGAATGGTTATGCGCCCGACTTAACGACACAGCAGATATTTCAGGTCGACCTGAGGCCATGCCTCTAAGTGCCATTGACGATACCACTGAAGCTGGTCAACGTTTGTGCACCACAGCGCATTCCATCCTTAACGTATTGGGACGCCCCGATGGTGACACCATCTCTCAGGACGAGATAGAAAAAGCAATGGCAGGAGCTGTCGGGCAATCCTTCAATGGTGACGGGGTATTGCCCCCTCTACCAGAAATGGATGATGAGGTGCGTGCCTTTGTCAATGCCGGTCTGGCCGTAGTGGGAGGCGCCCGCGATGCTAGTGGCACCGCTGGCTTGAACAAAGAACTTGGAGAAGCTCTTGTTACCGAGCTCAAGGCATGGCAAACATGGCGAAGCAAGGTAGAGGCTGCCCCGCACCCCGTGGACGGCACACCTGAAGCATGGGCACTGCTGGAAGACATCCGTTCAAAGGTGGACGATTACTTCCTGCGCTGCCAGCTTGCAGCCTTTGCACCGCAAGCCGAAGCCCCCCTCAACGGCGAAGATCGTTTACTGGCCGCCACAGAGAATCCCGATATTGATACCAATGTTCTTACAGCATTGCCACTCGCTCGCATCCAGCCTGATGCCGCACTTCCTCTCACAAGCGGCCTCAACCCCATATGGCGGGACAGAGTACTACGCTTTGCCGCACTCGTGCGTCCACTGCTGACTACCACGAACACACTTTCCCACGATGATTGGAAAGCAGTTCAGGAAGCACTGGCTCCTTACGGCGCTGCCTTGGCCGGTCGCCCTGGTGTCGGTGTATACGAAGCCGGATCTTTTGCTCCTGCTGTCGATGCTGCGGCAGCCCTAGATGCCCTAGGCGACGATGGCGTACGTGACTTACTGGGAAACGGAGTCTTCCAGCGTTTTCAGGAACTCTGCGACAAAGATCTTGCGAGTGCGGCTGCTGCGGAAGACATTGCTGAAATGGAACGTTTGGTGCTCTACTATAGGCATTTGCACCGTCTGCTCATGAATTTCGTTTCTTTCTATGATTTTTACAGTTTGCGGAAGGATGTCACCTTCCGCGCCGGTACCCTGTATATGGACGGCCGTTCCTGCCAGCTCTGCCTGCCTGTCGGTGATATTGATGCCCACAACGCCTTGGCAGGTATGAGCCAACTGTGCCTTCTTTACTGCAAGTGTACTCGGCATGTTGATGATGGCACGCCTTCCGGCGAACGGCTGATCATGGCCGCACTCACAGCAGGCAGTGATGACGTACTCATGGAAGGCCGCAATGGCGTCTTTGTGGATAACACCGGGGCTGATTGGGATGCCACCCTCGTCAAAATTGTCCACAATCCCATCAGCTTCCGTCAGGCCACCTGGGCGCCTTACAAACGCATCAGTCAGTTCATCGGCGAACAGATTGCCAAATTTGCCGCCGCCAAACATGCAGAAACCCTTGATGCTGCCAAGGGTGCCGTAACTGCTGTACCCAAACAACCCGCAGCGCCCTTTGATATGGGCAAGAATGTCGGTATCTTTGCCGCCGTAGGCATTGCCTTGGGTGCCATAGGCACGGCCGTTGGCAGCATTGCACAAGCCTTGTTTTCTCTTGCCTGGTGGCAGTTCCCCTTGCTCATCGCAGGCATCTTCCTCGTAATCTCCGGGCCTTCGGTCTTCATGGCCTGGCTCAAATTCCGCAAACGCACGCTGGGCCCCGTGCTGGAGGCCTCCGGTTGGGCCGTCAATTCACAGCTGCCCATCAATCTCAAACTCGGCAGTGCGTTAACAGCCATTGCCAAGCAGCCTGAAAACATTGAACGCCGCTCCATTATCGACCCTTTCCGTGAAGAAAAGCAAAGTCATACCGGCCTCTGGACTCTGCTGATCATTCTGATAGCTGCCCTTGCATTTGGTGGATGGCTTTGGAAAAGTGGAAATTTGAACCACATGGTCAGCCGTTTGCTGCAGCCTGTGCAGCAAACTGAAACAGCACCAGCCAAACCTGACGCTCCTGCTGCAGTAAAGGCTCAAGAACCTGCCCAGCCCGATGCTGGCAAAAAAGATGCACCTAAAAAAGACGATACCAAATAGATGGCACTACAATGATTCTAAGAACAGGCCGGAATGTATACCGGCCTGTTCTTTGGATTAAGCAATGCCCATCCATACTTGGCTCTATGATATCAATAATCATATTTCCAGTTGAACCCACCTTTCGTTCCCTTCTGTTCAGAGCGCACTTCCACATTGGCACGGGGCGTCAATTCCAGTTGAATGACGAAGGCCGTACTGTCTTGTTTGGCCCCCTGCTGCACACCAACATACACATCTTCCGTAAGATACTTGCCCATCTCCATTGATGTTCCGGCTGGTACATCACCAGATTTAGAGCTGCTGTCTGAACCAGAGGTGTTAAAGCGCAGCACATCCATACCCAGCGCTTCACGAGTAGAATCCAGCACGCCACCTCCCTCGCCGTCACCTGAACCAAAACCTGCAAGCTGTGCCACTGCTGCAGCTAAACGTAAATTTTCCAGACGTCCCAGTTCATTGGCACTTTTTCCAAAAAGCATCCGCGCCAAAATTTCATCCCGTGGCAGAACCGGATCACTGCTCAACGTCAACTGCATCTTGCGCACTGTGCCAGTGATGGCCATGTTGGCCGTAAGCGATGCTGTTTGATTCGTGAGTAAAATATCCAGCAAAGGGTTGGCCACATTACCGCCGCCAAAGGTGATCGCCCCTCGTGACAGTTTGAAGACTTTACCCAGAATATCCAGCTGTCCCTTGGCTGCTTCGACCTGTCCGGAGATGGCTGGAGCCACAGGGGCACCTGAGATATGCATATCAGCCTTCCATTCACTTTGCAGGCCAAAGCCCTCCACCAGAAAACGGCCTGGCATGAGCAAGCGTATATCCAAGTGGCCCCCGCCTTGCGCAGCAGTTGGCAATGGGGCCGAAGCAGCAGGTTTTATATCGTCCTTACGGGATGTACTGTTGGCTTTGCCCCGTACCCATACGGGAACATCCTCCCGCAGGGGCAGGGTAGTCACGCTACCAGCCACGTCCAGCCGGTTGAGTAACACCACCCCCTGATTAACGGTAAGCTGCCCACGCACTTCCGGTGCTGTAGCCTCACCATGCACTGTCACATCACCTGAAAGATCCACTCGCACATCCCTACGCCGCAAGGGACGCAAGTGCTTAATATGCGTTGTGATATCCATGCCTTTGCCGTCCAGGCCCGTACGCCCGGCCACACGCACAGTCCCCCCCTGCCCATCGGCAGCGTCAAGCTGCACTTTGGCCGCCCCTGGCGTATCTTTGCCAGCCTGCTCGAGGTCCACACGCATTCCAATGGACGGCAGCAGCACACCGAGCTCCACATGCTCGTAACGCCCATTTTCCATCTTCACAAATCCCCTGGCAGACGGAGCCTCCATGCTACCTGCCACATCCAGGGCTATATGCAGCTTTCCGGCCAGACGCTGGTCATGTACGGGCAACAGCGCCCAGAGTGGAGCCACTTCTCCGCTCCAGCGTACGGTCGCTCGCAAGGGGCCCTGCATGGCGGGCGATGGCGGTCCATCCTTGCTGTACTCAAGGGGGACACGGGCTTCGACACGGCATTCCTTCCCCCCCAACGCTCGCACGGAAGATGGATCCAATGTCAGCTGCAAGGCTAACGCACCACTGCCACTACCACGCTCCAATTTGCCAGCAAGTTCAAAATTCAAGGGTTTGATAGCTGTTCCGGGCACATGCAGTCCGCGTACAAGCGCCCGCAGATTTCCAGAGGGAGTGGCCATGCCACCAGAAAGACGCAGATGTGCTTCAGCCGCGCCCTCAGGCAACTCGGGTATAAGAGCCCTCCAGGGAGCAAAATGAAACTGCTCAACATCAAGTTGCAAATCCAGCGCCTTCGCCCCCAACGCTCCGTGAGCTCGCAGGCGTCCTGCGGGTTTGAGATTAATGTCAACACCTTTGCAGATAATACCATCGTCCCCATAGGCCACAGTGGCCCCAGGCACTGCAGCAATTCCCAGTTTCAACGTGGGCAGGGATGCGTCAAGCCGTTGTATTGCAACCATGCCTGGACGCCAGACAGCATGTACGTGTGATTTTGCAAACCCACCAGTTTCGACCTGTGCCTCCAACGGTCCCTGCAGAGAACCCTGTGCGCGCACTTTGGCGTTCAGATTCATGTCTCCCTGATGCACACGAGCCAAATCAAGACGGGCTGACACAAGCCCTCTTTTCCAAATATCTGTGATAACAGTTTCGCTCTCCAGCCCGCGTATATCCACTGAAGTGCCTGAACTTTCGCTGTAGTTTAGCCGAGGTATGTTCAGACGTAGTGCGACTGCCTGCTCCGTAGCATGATTATCCGTCGCAGACCCTACACCCTGCTGAGATTGCAACTCCAAGGAAATAGTCGCCTCACCGTCTAGCTTTGCGCCAGGTAAAAAAAGAGCCAAGGATTTCCAGTTGTCCACATGAACTTTCACCGTGCCATCAACCCCTGGGAGATCAGGCCCCAATGGCACGGGCAAAAGAGTTGTCACATTGCCGGCAAGATCCACTCCCAACACATTGCCGCGCAGATCACGCAGGCCCGTGTGAAGAGTACGCACTCCATCATTCTGTTGAGGCGTGGCAAAAATGGTAAGATCACACTGCAAGGGCTGCATATCCACTACGGCTTGTGTATGCAGCTGCACTTCCGTGGATGGTGCAACCTCATGGATGGGTATTGCTGCTTCCGCGCCCCAAAAGTCCAGTAGTTCACGCCAGCGAACTGCCGGAACATGCATCTGCGCCAGGGCATCCGTGAGTGTGTGACCAGCCACTTCAGCCTGTGTACACTGCACTGATACTTCTGCCTTGACCGCATCCAGGGGGCCATTGGCCGCCACATGCAACATGAGCGGCGCTCGCAGCATGTCGAACGGTGTACCGGTCAACAAGCTGCTGTCTGCAGGCACAATTTCCATTGGAGACAGTGTAATATCAAAAAGTGCCTTCAGCCCCCCAGAAAGCCAGGATTGCCTAGGGGTATTGCTTTCGAAAGAGATCTTGCCATCAGCATGCAAGGGGCCAGCTTCAATGCTCAGAGTAGTAAGATCTGCACGTACAACTGCAACGTCTCCGCCATCGGAAGGCGTGGCCAAACTGCCCATCAGCTGCACATCTAACGTCCCTCCCTGGCCAAGCAATACAGCAAGAACCTTCCCCGTCTCCTCTTGAGCACTCAGGGATGAATCTGCCACATCACCTCTGCGTACATTCACTTGGAGCCCTGCTCCGGCATCCAGCCCCAAATGGGTGCCATCGACTGGCAAACCAAGAGAGACATGCATTTTCGCATCCACGCCTTCTGTCTCCACGCCGGCAAGAGAGATGTGTGCTCCTGCAGCATCGGTAAGACGCATTGCGCCATCAACCTGGGCCCCTTGCGTTCCGGCAGTGACACGCAACTGCATATCCGCACGAGCTGTGGCGGGCTCTGGTTCTGCGGCTCTTGACGGCACAGCGCCCAGCACTTCCTGCGGGAAACGAAAATTCTCTATCTGTAGAGCATCCAAGTGAACCTCTGGGAGCCACTCTGGCAGAGCATGCAGCGAGCGCACCACTTCTGCCAACAGCTGACGTAAACCGGCTTCATCTATCGGTGAAGATGATTCTGATTGCGGAGTTTCGGATTCTGGCAGTCGCAGCAATGTGGCATCTACCAAGGCAGCACTGAAATGCAGAACATCTGGCAGTGCGCCGAGCTTCCAACCAAAAGAGATGGTCGGGACTCGCAGACACAGTCCCTTGGCATCATAGAGCTCCAGTCCGGCATCAGCACCAAAAGGCAAGGGACCTGAAAGATGTGTGACGCGTGCCCAAACACCGACTGGCTGACCAGATGTGGCAGGAGGTTGCAAAGCAGCATTGATGTTTTCCACAAGCCATGCTTGCATCCCTGGAGTGCGCAGGGCAACGAACATTCCCCCCAGCAGAAGGAGTGCAAGCAACACAAAGCCGACCAACCCGCGTACAAGCCAGCGCAAAGCATGTGTCCACTTATATTGTGGCTGCCGTGGAGGTTTGGCAGCCATATCGGGCATGTGCAGCGTACCCGTCTGCTGCATGCCAGTTGCCACAGTATCTTGCGTCATCAAAATGCCTGCCCTATGCTGACATAGATCTGCACCGGAGGATCACCGTCAATGGGTTGTAATGGCACTCCAACATCCAACCGTACCGGACCAATGGGGGTATAATAGCGCATGCCAAGGCCCGCCCCCCAGTTCATGTCACCCAAAATGCGCGGCAATTCGTCTCTGTAGACCATGCCACCATCTAAAAAAGGCACAATGCCCACATCATCAGTAATTTTATACCGGGCTTCCAGATTGACCAGCTGATAGGAACGACCTCCCAGCGGATCATCAGACGTATCGCGTGGGCCTAAAGACTGGTAGGCATACCCTCGTACTGAGCCAGCCCCACCTGCATAATAGCGCAGACTTGCAGGGATAACGTGCAGAGAGGCGCCAGTGAGCATACCTGCCTCTACACGTCCTGCCAACACGAGTTTGTCGTCCGGTTTCCCATCTTTCCGGAAAGGTGCGTAGTACCCGCTGGCAGCTATGGTGCCGGTCACAATATTGAAGGATTCCCCATAAAAACCCGTGTATGGTTTGAGCGTTACGGCTAGCTGGGTGCCGTCAGATGGATTGAGCACATTATTGCGTGTGTCACGCCGTACCCCCGCACGCGGTCCAAAGAATCCATAGGCCTTCTCGTCATGCTCATTATCCTTGATGGAACCGCTTTCCCCCCCCAATCCGACACTGCCCCACCAGAAACGGGAGAGCCGACGTTCAATGTCGCCGGAAGCGCTGACTGCCATACTTTCATAGGCACTGGTATTCTCATGGAGTGCTGATGCGTCTACAAGCAGCCGTTGTTCACGTGAAAGGAAAGCTGGCTTTTCAAATGCGGCCTTCAGTCCCTGCGTCTCTGTTGCCACTGGCACACTGAGTTTGAACTTTTCCCCATTATGAAAAAGATTGCGATGTTCCCACGTGCCCTCAACGCCGAACCCCGTATCCGTATCATACCTGGCCCCCGCCCCCACAGAACGCATGGGTGCCTCGGTCACAGTCACCTCCAAGGGAAGGGAGGCTGCACCCTCGCGGACATTGGGCTGCAATTCTTCAGTTAGAGGTTTGGTCTCGACCTTGCGGAACAGGCCCTGAGCACGTAAATAATTGGCATAATCTTCCACTAGTTCTGCATCCCATGGATCCTCATCGGGTTTCCAGGGAGCAAGGCGTCGCACATATTCTGCATTGACATCATCCACACCACGCACTTCTATGCGTCCCAAAAGTGCCGGTGGACCAGAACGTACCAGTATATCGGCATTGAGCTGTGCCACATTGCGATTCAAGGTATAACTGGAATCGAGCACTTCAGCCAAAGGGTAGCCCTGCTTTTGCAGCTTTTCTGGCAGAGCTTCCACGGCGGCCAGCAGGTCATCAGCAATGACGGGTTCACCTACCTTCACCCCCGGCAGAACGCGTGGGAAAGAAGGCGGCGGCACGGTTTCTGTTTCCAGCCCCCAAAAACCCGTCTCGCGCTGCCGGTGCTTGAAAAAATCCGGAACTACCGGGTCTGTTTCATAAAAAATATTGGCACGCCCCAAGGTATAGCGTCGCCCAGGAGTCAGTGTAAGCAACACCCTTACAGGCTTGACACTTTCTTCTATAGTAAAATCAGCCTTGCCATCATAATAGCACTGGGCATGCAGCAGATTTTTTGCAGTCTTCACATCAGCGCGGGCACGGCGTTCCAATGCGAGCATACTGTCAGGGGGTTCCTTGGCCAGACGTTCAAGGCTGCTGAGCGTACGCATTTTTTCTTCCAGAGCCTTAGGTCCGCCCTGCACCTTAATGACCGTCTTGTAGACAATAGGGTCCCCACCCTGCCAGGCAGCATCAGCCTGGGCCTCAGGTGTTGAGGTACTACTGAGCGCATCTTCACTTCCTCCCTTGCCAAGGAGGCCGCAACCTCCCAAGCACAAAAGCAGTAGCAACAACATAGTTCCTCTGACAGAGTGGATCATGCACACCGCCATGCCAGTAGGAAACAACGTTTTTGAGGGAGCAAGTGAATACAACCGGAACATACTTTATACATACGCTCTATTACCCATACAGGCAAGAACCATCAGCTCACACCGCTTGCAAAAAAACATTGCTCGGCTAAAATAGTATTCATTGTCAGCCCCGAAAGGCTACTCATCATGTTCTTGCGAGGAGAATTATGAATTACGATCTCTGCCTGCATATTGACAGTAAGGAAGCAGCCGTACTGCAGTTGGTACTTGCCAATGCGTCCAACTACATTAAAGGCCTGCCGGGAGAGCACTTCCAACTGGTGATAGTGGCCAACGGTCCTGCGGTAACACAGTTCACAACTTCCAACAAAGAATTTTGTGAGTTAGCTGCTCCCTTGCAGGAAAAGGGACTACGCATCCTTCTTTGTGCCAATGCCCTTGCCGCCAACAACATAAATGAGAGCGACCTCTGGCCCGGCTGCCATGTTGTACCAGCAGGGCTGGTGGAGATTGTGCGCCTGCAACGTGAGGGTTTTGCCTACATTAAACCTTAAACGAAAATAAAATCACCATTTCTTGCAGAGCAGCAAAACGCACTAATTAAACGGTGTTGCTGCTTCTTGCATGCCAACAACCCCTGTCATGCCAGCTATATGTAATGCTGTGCATATAAGACATGTCTGAACTGCGCCAGAGGCTTGGCAGGTCTACGGGCTTGTGCTACACGATTCACAGGGGGAACTACTATGGAGACATCAGCAGAAACAAACGATCGTCTGACGGAATTTCTGGCATTTATGAGCCGCAAGGGGATGAATACGACTTCACAGCGACGAACTATTGCCGAAGTGTTTTTTGAGCTTCCAGGCCACCACTCACTGGAAGAGTTTTATCAGTATATTCTTAAACGGGATAGCGGCATAGGCCAAACCACAGTCTACCGCACGCTAAAACTGCTCTGCGATGCAGGCCTTGCCACAGAAATACAATTTTCCGACGGCATCACTCGCTACGAAGTTGCCAAGCCAGACAGTCACCATGACCATCTCGTCTGTCTTGAATGTGGCAAAATTGTGGAAGTCTGCGATGCCCGCATAGAAAAGATTCAACGAGAATTGGCTGAAACCTATGGCTTTCGTCTGCGCGGTCATGTGCATAACCTCTATGGCATTTGTGCAGATTGTCGTGCAAAGGCTGCCGCAACAAACTGAGCTGGACAAACATTCCGCCCGGCACTATACTATTCTTTTTGAAATCAGTCAGTCATATGGCTACGCCCGGTTCACCAGGCGGAAGGAAAGACACCGTCCATGCAGGAATTTTTGCGCTCTTGCAGATACTATTTTGGATATGCGTTCTTCTTCAGCATGTTCGTCAATGTACTGCAGCTGACCTTTTCCATTTACATGTTGCAGGTATACGACAAGGTATTGACAAGCTTCAACCTGTCCACCCTTGTGGTCATTACCGTAGCAGCAGTCATAGCCCTTGCAGTGCTGGCCTTGCTCTCATGGATACGTTCACGCCTGCTTGTACGCGCGGGTATTGAATTTGACCATATGTTGAGCCACGACGTGCTGGAGCGTAATCTGCAGCATGCTGGCAAGCCTGTAGACCCAGGGCAACACAACGAGGGCAGTTTGCGCGACGTACAGATACTGCGCAATTTTTTGGGTGGCAATGCTGTTTTTGCATTTTTTGATCTGCCGTGGATGCCACTCTACTTTCTGCTCATTTTTGTCCTACATCCAATTCTGGGCATGGTTGCCGTGGCAGGTGGCCTGATGGTGCTTTTGCTGGGCGTGCTGACCGAGCGCCTGACGCGTACCAGACTTGAAACAGCCACAAAACTCAATGGACACTCCTTCAGAATAACTGGTGCCGCGCTGCGCAATGCGGGCATAGTGCGCTCTCTGGGTATGGTTGGCAATGTGGCCGCCCGTTGGGGTAAAGTCAATACTACCATCATAAACCTGCAGACACGTGCCAGCCGCAGTGCAGGTCTCCTGCAGGCCATCAGCCGTTCTCTGCGTATGGGGCTGCAGGTACTCATCTACGCCGTAGGTGCATACCTCACCATTCAGCACGAATCCACAGCCGGCATTATGATCGCTGCGTCCATTATCATGGGCCGGGCACTTGCCCCCATTGATCAGGCCATGGCCACATACAAGCAATCATTGGAGGCCAAGGGATCCTACGGACGCCTCAAGGCCCTTCTGGACGCCCCAAAACCTTTGCCGGCAATGGACCTTCCAGCGCCACAGGGGGAATTGATGGCAGAGAACCTCTACTTTGCCGCAGGGGGAAGAGCCATCATCAAGGGTATATCCTTTGTGATGCCAGCCGGCCAATCACTTGCTATCATTGGACCAAGTGCTGCGGGTAAATCTACCCTTTGTAAACTTTTGCTCAACATCTGGCAGCCCACCAGTGGCAAGGTCCGCATTGACAGAGCGGACATGGCAAGCTGGGATTCCGAGAAGCTCGGTCCCTTCCTGGGTTATTTGCCGCAAGACGTGGAGCTTTTCTCGGGCAGCGTGGCAGAAAACATTGCCCGGCTGGGCGAGGTGGATTCACAAAAAGTCATCCTGGCTGCCCGCATGGCCGGAGTACATGAAATGGTTCTGGGGTTGCCGAAAGGTTATGACACTCAGATTGGAGAAGGAGGCGCAGCCCTTTCCGGTGGGCAACGGCAACGCATAGGCTTAGCCCGAGCTCTATATGGCAACCCGCGTCTGGTTGTGCTGGACGAACCAAACTCCAACCTTGATGAAGAAGGGGAGGCTTCACTTGCTCAGGCCGTGCTGAACATGAAAAAACAGCGGGCTTCGCTCGTGCTTGTTACGCATAAGCCGAACCTACTTTCCATAGTCGACAACATCATGGTCCTGCAAAATGGCCAGATAGCCCTTTGCGGAGCGCGTCAGGATGTTTTGGCCAAGATGGCTGAAATGCAGAAGCAGCGACAGGATGAAGCTGCCAGAGCACGAATGCGGCATCAAGAACTGGAAAAGCAGCATACGCCCCTGGCCTCAAAGGATACAGCCAAGGACGGCAAGGGGGAAAGGCCCGATGCGTGAGCAGCTTGGAAAAGCCCTGGCCGTTATTGACTCCAAAGTCATTCAACCCATCGTGGGAGCCGCTGAAAAACATCAGGCGGCATATGGGGAGAATGTGGAAGATCCGCGCCATATCATCCGCCAGGGGCTCCTTGTGGTTTTTCTGTTTTTTGGATTGTTTGGGGTATGGTCCGTACTAGGTCACATCAGCGGTGCCGTGGTGGCACCGGGTAAAATCAAGATTGAGACGGAGCGCAAAACCGTACAGCATCTGGAGGGCGGCATTGTAGATTCCATCCTTGTGCGCGAGGGCGAGGAAGTAACCGCCGGCCAGCCGCTCATTGTACTGGAATCGGTTCAGATTGATGCCAATACCAGTATGCTCCAAAAGCAGCTCGTTGCCCAGCTGGCTGCCCAGGTACGCTCGTCAGTGGAAAAAGACCTAGGCACGACCTTGCAATGGCCTGCAGAACTCGTACAGATGGCACAAAAAAACCACAGCACTGATGTGCTGGACAATGAGAAGAAAATCTTTCTTGCACGGCAGGATTCACTCCACGGGCAGGTATCACTGCTTAAAGCCCAACTTGCCCAGTTGGATGCTCAGGTGGCAGGCTTTGAGGACCAGGTTCGGGCCGAACAGGTTATCATTGGCACCTTAAATGAAGAATTGCGCGCCAAGCGACAGCTCTTCAAAGAACGTTATCTGGAGAAATCTCAGATACTGGAGCTGGAGCGCAACCTTGCCAGTCATCAGGGGAATCTCGGCCGTCTGAAGCAGTCCATTGCCGAAGCCCGGCAACGTGTGGCCGAACTCAACCTGCGTATAGAAGATGTAAAGGTGCGTTTTGTAGAGGATGCCACGAGCAACCTTGGCAAGCTGGAAAACGAAATTCTCCAGACCAGGGAGCGCATACGGCCACTCAAGGATGCGCGGAAGCGCTTGCAGATCGTAGCACCGGTGAGCGGCAGAGTCGTTGACCTGAAAATCCATTCCAAGGGCGGTGTGGTACGCCCTGGAGAACCCCTCATGGATATCGTACCGCACGACAATCCATTGGTAGTGGAAACACATGTGCCCGTTAACAAAATTACAGAGGTCTATATCGGGCAAGAGGCGCTAGTGCAACTTGACGCCTTTGACACGCGTATTGTGCCGCACATGCCTGGGAAAGTAACCTATATTTCTGCAGACCGCCTGGAAGAACGGACCCCTGCGGGTGATATGCCCTATTACCTCTGCTATGTGGAGATAGACCCCAAGGCTCTTCAGGATGCTGAACTCTATGTTTCCCCCGGCATGCCGGCTACAGTATTTATTACCACGAAAGAAACCACCGTTCTCTACTATATTCTTGAGCCTCTGATCAAAAACTGGGATAGGGCTCTGCGCGAATGATCCGGCAATGGCTAGCCTGTCTGTTGCTCTTTCAGATACTGCTATGCGGGTATGCCGCCGCTGGCGATGGCTTATACCCCAGGTTGTCACAGGCCACCCTGTATGAAGGCACAGCAGAAACGCGTGCAGCGACGTATACTGCAGAGCTTTACTTGCTGGAAAAACAGTTATTTATTTTACATCTGGCCATAAAATTCAAGAGAGGCAACGTCAGAACACAGGATATTACAGGCACATGGCGTCAGACAGGGGGTGGAGCTACGCTCAGGCTTGTAAACCGTCACGGCCTTATGCTCGATCTCAATGTGGGCGGAACCGGTAATTTGTATGGTGAGGTTCCCTTCGGAGGTCAGATCGACCAGAAGAGTGTGGTGCTCAAAAAAACTCCCTTCCGACGGCAAGAGGCATGTCTCATGGGTACGCTGACGCGCAGGGGCAGTAACATCACCCTGAAAGAGAGTGCAACTGGACGAGAGTTTGCTGCGACTCTGGACGGATTACCGACCACTTTACCAGAAAAAACGCCGGTTTTTGCTGACGTGGTGGCTGTGCCTGTTGCAGGAGGGATGCGTTTACTGCACATACGCAGTTTTTCGCAAACTTTCCCCACAGAGGCTGCTGCATCAACGCAGGGTGATACTTTTGTTTCTGCAGTGGCAGAGCGCATATGGACACTCGCAGCCATGCAGGATATGCCCTTATCGTCCTGGCGATTCACAGGGGGAAATACAGGTACGCTCGAAATTGCCGGTCCCGGTCTGCGCGCTGAGGCTCACTATACAGTGAACGGCAAGAAGCTTACCATAGAGCTTAACCCCAAAAACGCACGTAACCTGCGCGCCTGCGGTGCAGCAGCACTGGAAGCTCTATTGCACCATATAGCTGTCTGGTCATTGGAAAGCAAAGAGCTTTGCCTTTCCACGGTCGATGGCCAGAGTCTGCAGCTGCAACCTGGGGCAGCTGCTCAACGCTGACTGATACGACTAGAAGTATTACACCAGAAACAACTCTACAAGGTATGGGCCATGCGCTGCCATATTGTTTTTTCCATATTTCTTCTGTTGTTCGCCGCTCTTCCCACTTCAGGGCATACGGCTTCAACTGCCGGCCAGGGTGCCACCTTTACGATGGAACAAGCCGTTGCCCAAGCCATGAAAGCCAACCCCAGCGTGGAATCTAAAGTTCTCCAGCTGGAGCGGGCCAAAATGGATGTTGGCGTTGCCCAGAGTTACTTCTGGCCCCGCGTTTCGCTCGTAGCCACGACAAATCGCGTAGAAAACTACGAGGAAGTGCAGACCTACAATAACGACAACCTGACCAGCAGCAACTGGAGCAAGGGACTGCGTGCTTCTCTCTCACTTTTCGCCGGTTTTGCACATTTGAACAATTTACAGAAATCACGCATAACCACTGACATTGAAAAGGCCCGCCTGCAGTTGGCCCGTCTGGAACTGGGCTGCAACGTGCAATTGCAGTTTCTCAATCTGCTCAAATGCCGAGAAAATCTCAAGACTGCGCAGGAATCCGTAGAACGCATCCGCACGCAGCTCAAGGCTGCAGAGGCTTTTGCCAAAGAAGGCCTTGCCCCGTATGTCAATGTGCTCCAAAACCAGGCCGAACTGGCACGTGCCCAGCAGCAGGTGATACGGGTCAATAACGACATCCGCAATGCCGAGGTACAGCTCAACCGCTATCTTGGCTTCACACCAGACTACCGCGCCCGTTATGTAGGCAATTTGAAAGACTATTCCTCCCATGTGGGCTATACAGAGGAGGAGGCTGTCAAGACAGCCCTGCGCCAGCGACCGGATCTTATGGTTGCGCAGAAATCAGTAGAAGTAGCCTATAAAGACATGCACATTGATATGGGACAGTTCCTGCCTCGTGTTGACGCCACCTACGACAACATGAGCGTGAGCAAGGACTATAAAAATTCGCTGTACGAGGGCTATACCCGCAACTACTGGGCTGCCGGCCTCAATTTTTCATGGGATGTTTTTTCTGGGGGCAGCGCTGTTTTTGCCTCCCTGGCTGACCACAAGAAGGCCATGGCCTTGCAAAAGGATTATGAGGATGCTCTCTCTGGCGCACGCGCCGATGTCATCCGTGCGCTGCTCGACATCAATGCCGCCAAGGAGCTCATCACCACATCCCGCAAGGGTGTGGATGCCGCCCGAGAAAGTTATGACATGGCCAACAAACGATACCTGACCAGCGTGGGTACCATCACAGAGCTGCTGGATGCCCAGCTCCGACTCACCCAGGCCCAGGATGACGCCAGCCAAGCCTTGGCTGAATACCACAGCGCCCGTGCCCGCTTTTTCTACCATATCGGCCGTGAAAACCCCGGGCTGAAGTAATGCTGCACAAATGCCTTGCGGCCCTTTTGTTGCTGCCAGCCTCCTTTGTGGTTCACGGCTCCTTGAAAGCTTGGCTGCGTGCACTCGTGCATGGCAAAAAGGCATTTTATGCACCAGTGATGAAACACGCCCCTGCAAAAGTGGGGCGGCCGGTTTCCTTCGTTCGCAGGCTGCCGGTCTACTACCCCATGAAGGCTGGTCTGGAACTGTTGCGTAGCGGCAGTCTGGCGCCCGTTGTGGGCAAAGCCATAAAAGTCATATTGCGCCGACGTTCATCTGCCCCGGACGTGCGACGCAGTTCTGCAGACATCTGGATTGACCACCGTCCCCCTTTTCTCAGCCTGGAACGCATGTTGGCCCTCATGCACGAACCGGGCATTACGGTGGTGAGCTTTGATATCTTTGATACACTGCTTCTGCGGCCTACACTCGAACCCAAGGATATCTTCCACCTTTTGGCCCAGAAGATAACTGCCACCTATCACGTAGATTTTCTTAAACTGCGCTGGGCTGCCGAAGAGGAACTGGGTCTGGAAAACGCTACCCTCCAGCAAATTTACGACGGCATTGCACAACGTCACAAGGTGGATGCCACTACAGCGCAGACTCTCATGCAAGAGGAAATTCGCTGCGAAAAAAACCTGCTCTCTCTCCGACCGGATGCGGAACTGCTCTACAAGGAAGCCGTACGCCTGGGCAAGCGCATTATTGCCGTGTCTGACATGTATTTGCCGGGCCATGTGCTGGCCGACATACTGCAAGCCAAGGGTTGCCCAGTAGATGCCGTCTATGTGTCTTGCGACCATGCCGCCCGCAAAAGTGACGGTGCCCTGTATGACAAGGTACTTGAACAGGAGGGCATTGCCCCCTCTGCCCTGCTGCACATAGGCGACAACTACCAGTCCGACTATGTGCAGGCCATTCACAAGCATATCTGTGCGCTCTGGTTACCCTCCATCAGGGAGCTTGCTTTTCCCAATGGTCAAGTGCGGGATGTACTGTGCACCAAGGCCCTGCGCCGTGCCCCACTGTGGAGTGTATTTTTAGGACACGGGCTGAACAGGCTCTACGGCCACATGGCAGAGGCTCCCGACCATATTGGTGAGATACGCACTATGCGCCATTTCGCAGAACTGGTGCTCGCCCCCATTGTAACAGCCCTTGGGCTTTTTCTGGCCACCCACAAAGAAATACAAAACAACTACAAAAAGATCTATTTTGCCTCGCGAGACGGCTGGCTGCCGCACCAGGTTTACGACATTGTAAGCCGGCATCTGGGCAGCGGCATACCAGGCACATATTTCTACGCGGGGCGTCGTGCCTACTTTACCTTCTTGCACGACAATTTTTTGCAGTATGCGGCCACGCTAGAACAAACGCCAGATGATGTGGATTCTTACACACTGCGCGATTTTTTGCAGACATGGTTTGGGGGCGAAGATCTTCTGGCCAAGATACTCAACGCCATTACAACGGAAGAGGCAGATCTGCCCTTTATAACGCATAAGGAAGAATGTCTGGAAATACTCCACCGCTATGCCGATGACATTGCCCAGTGCATACGCGAGAAACAAAAAAGAGCGTATGCATACTATAGTACTGTCTTCACTCCTGCAGAAAATCGCTATTTGGTTTTTGATATAGGCTATTCCGGCAGTGTAAGCAAAGCCCTTACTACAGCTATGAGCAAACCTGTGGACAAAATCTATTTTTGGGAAGAACCAGCCAATAGGCAGCTTGACAAGGCATTACGAACCAAGACGCTGTTATTTATGGAACCCAAGGGTAGCGTCACCTTCTATGATCCTTACCATATCGTTCTGGAAGAACTTTTTTCACCGTATACGGGTACTGTCACCGACTTTGATGCCGAAGCCAGGCCCATTTTAGAGACACTTCCAGACAACAGCTCCATGCAGGAAGATATCACAACAGCGCACAATGTATGCCTTGAATATGCCGAAAGCTTTTGCACTACCCTAGGGGAGTACGCGCCGTGCATAGCTCAATGTAACGCTAATGCCGGTATGGATGTGTTCCGCGCCCTATGCAACGACACATTCTATAATAATACGGATGTCTTCAAAAATATTATATTCCCCGATCCCGTCTATAGAAAAAAATCTGATTCATTAGCCAAAAAACTCGAATGCGGTCTGCAGTACCCAACAGTCTTTACAGCCACAGGATTTGAAAATCCCCGCAATGTGCTCGTGCGTCACCCCCCCATACACGGCGATCTGAAAATCGGTATTCATGCCCATCTCTTTTTTACCGACGTGGCCTATGAAATTCTCCGCTATTTGCAGGACTTTCCCACACATTTTGACCTTTTCGTCACCATCTGTGATGCAGACTTCGCTCCCACGGCACAACAACTCTTCAGCGCTGCCACGCTTCCCCAGGTACAGCAGGTGCACGTACTTACTGTGCCCAACCGCGGCCGGGATGTGGCCCCATGGGTACTCGGCATGCGGCCCTATCAAGAGAAATACGATGTATTCTGCCACATCCACAGCAAGGAATCAGGACATATGGGTTTTGGCTCTGCCTGGCGCACCTATCTCTTTGACAATCTGATTCTGGCGGACAGCGTACGGGAGATCATCGGCTGTTTTGAACAGGATGCCACGCTGGGCTGCCTTTTTCCGGCAATTCATCCAGGCGTGCGCAATGTCATGACTGATGTGGGCGTTCCCTTATACGGGTCGGAAAAAGAATATGCCATGATCTGCGATATGTTGTGCCGCATGGGATATAATGAAGAACTGCGCCGCGAAGACCTATTATTTTCTGTTGGCACCATGTTCTGGTACCGGCCTCAGGCCCTGCGTCAGCTCTTCACCTGCAACCTACAGCTCGAGGAATTCGCACCCGAGCCCATCGGCATAGGAGGGACCCTGGCCCACGCCATGGAACGCCTGCCTGCACTCGTTGCCACACGCAACGGCTATACGGCCCGCAGCTTCACTCCTCACGCCGCACACGCGCTGTAGGGCAGAAATGGCATGGGAGTGATTACAAGGCACCTGCGCACGTATCTACGCCCCATATTGCGCTGGGCCAAAACAAACATCACTCTGCGCCGCTTGATCCAGCGTTGCTTCTTCACCCCTCAGGGACGTCTGCGTCCTGGCATGGCGTGGCCCTATGCCCTGCTCAAGGCAGCCATGACCACGGCCAGCCGGCCTCAGTGTCTGTGGGCCCTCTGCCCTTGGCTGGCACGTTGCCCGGCAGATCCCGCAGACTTTATGGACCTGCCCTTCTATGCACAAGAGACAGGCATGGAGTTCTCCTCCCCTGCACAGGCTTATCAGCATTTCATGGCGCATGGCCAGGCAGCAGGGCTGCACCCTTCCCCCTTCTTCTACACCCGATGGTACTGCTGGCAGCACCCCGAAACCGCCGCCTACCCCAGTGCGCTGGACCACTTTGCACGCCACGCAGCATACAGGCCTCTGGACCCCGCCCCATTTCTGGACGGCACGGCCTATCTGCAAACACATACGCGATACCATAGCATGGTGGATGCTCTCATCGCCCTCACGCAGGGTCAAGAGTTCTCCCTTTCTCCCCGCCTGGAGGACCATCTGACGGCACTGGCACAACGGCAGCAGTCCCTGCAACAGGCCATTACAGCACACATTCTGCGCCAGCAGCCCACGGACCGGCGCCGGCTCGTCTGGG
>JAFTDG010000111.1 GCA_017454325.1 Desulfovibrio sp.
GAAAATCCGTTTTTCCAATTTCTCCAGCATCGTATAAGGCTAGAGCCGTGTCCTGAATGCGTTGCCCATACCCAGACAGCAATTCTTCGCATACCGGGATGAGTCGTTCTGGAGGCGTATCCAGAAGGATTTCACGGACAGAGGGCGTGAATGGCAGGTATTCACGTAGGGCAATGCGTCCTGGACCGTCAGCCCTTGGCAAAAGCCTCTGGGAAACGATGAGACGAAGACTGGCAAGCAACGTTGCCGTAATCTGTGGTCGTTCGTTGTTGGGAAAGACATTGATGATACGCGTAAGAGTTTCGGGAACGGAACGGGTATGCACTGTGGAATAGGCAGCCACGCCGATCTCCGCACTCTCAATCATGCCACGCAGGGTTTCAGGGTCGCGGGATTCGCCAATGAGCACCACATCCGGTGCGGTACGGGTACAGTTGCGTACGGCGGTAATAAAGGAATTCAGGTGTTCCGGGATGGAACTCTGGGATTCAGGGCCGTTCCTGTCGGGGATGGCATTGAGGTCAAACTCAATGGGGCTTTCGTAGGACGCTACATGTCGTCCTCCTTGTTGCAGGATATGCCGGAGCATGGCTGCCAGCAGCGTACTTTTGCCACTGCCCATAACCCCAGTGACTAGGACAAGGCCATTCCCTGGAAAGGCGTGATCAAGAATTTCCTGTTCCACATCCAGACTGTCCAGGTCAGGAGGTTCTGAAGGAATGGCGCGAAAGACGATTTTGCAGCCCGTGGAATAGCCATCAGCAACAGGCGTGGCATTGCCTCTATAGCGATGACGGATGCCCCGGCCATCATGTATCTGATGGGCAAAGTCATAGTCTGACGCGCCTGATTGCAGCGTTGCTGCCACGGAATTGTTGTTGGTGAAGATTTCCAGAGCGGCAAACAACTCGTCTGCAGTGATGGGATGTTCGGTCACAGGCCGCCATACGCCGTCCAGGCGCATCCATGCCGGATCTCCAGAACGCAACAGCATGTCAGACATGCCGGAGTGTGTCCCCCACAACAGGAGATCATTGATCTCGTTGTGATCCCAGCGAAATTCTGGTTCATAGGGATAATAGTTGTCTGTGGATAGATTCATATTAACGACCTCTTTTTGTGGATGATTTTGTCTGTGATGCAGGCTTGGGCACGACGAAGGCAGAAGGATCGGTAATGCGGAAGACCCGCTGTCCGATGTTCAGACGGTTGCCGGAGTTAGAGATGTTCATGCCAAGGTCGGCATGGGCTGTTTTCACCTTGCTGATGAGGTTTTGAGCAGTGAGCAAATGGTAGAGCATGACCCCACGGTAATCGCGCACCATACGGGCCACGTTGTCAGCGAAGAGCTGATCAGCTTCTTCCGTGCCCTGTGCCCAGGCTTCACGCACGGCCTCTTGCCAGATGGCACGCTCTTCACTGTTTTTGGGCAGGACTGAGGGATTGGGTTTTTCCGGCTGAGGGAAGTTGTCAGCCATGAGATAGCTACGCCAGTGCGGCACAACGGAAATATACTTGGCGTTCTGCAGTAGCTCGAAGGTAGAGCTTGCTGCTGTGGCCGTGTTGTTTTCTTCAATGCGCATGGACGCGCCGGCTCGGGCCAGCACCGGTGGCAAAATCAGGGCATCGTCTTGTGTCATGACAAGCGGCGCAAAATTGAAGGCACTGTCCATGATGGCGCTATGCTGATACACGGCGTCCAGGAGTTGACCATAACGCCAGGCAATGGCTGTTTGCAGTGTCACCATGTGTGCGGCCTCACGAATGGCTGAAGGCCGCAATGCTTTGACAGCACTGTTGTTCTTGGATGCCGTTCCTTTCATATCCAGCAGGTCACGGAGAACTTCTGGATCATCAGCACGGGCTGTCGGGGATGAGTGCGAGGCTTCCACTGTCAGAGGCGTACCCTGAATTGAAGAAGTGTTCTCCTTACCCAACGGCGGCATGGGCACTGGTGGTTCTGTGTCGGCGGCTTTCGCAGTTGCGGGTGCTTGTGCGGATTGTGTTGCTGTCCCCTGGTGTGAGGTTTTGGCCACACAACCGGAAAGAAATATTCCAGCAATGAGCAGGAGCGGCAGCGCGCTGTGGATGCGTGTGATGCGGCTGGCGGCGCGCCATGCACATGCGCCAATAAGGAGCAAAAGTGCGCTAGCACTCACACCGGCCAGAGATGCCAGTGCTGCCGTGACCAAGGCATCTTTGAAGCCTTCCTTATAACCCTGATGGTACGTTGATGACTCCGCCTCAGAAGAATTTGAGATAATAGGTCTAATTTC
>JAFTDG010000112.1 GCA_017454325.1 Desulfovibrio sp.
CATATGCCGCCGGGGGTGCGCAAGAACGAAGCATAATTCCTGATATAAGCATATATATCCAGAAAATAGCATATCTTGGCGTTGTCGCGGTTAGCGAAGACATAGAGAACACCCGTACATCATTTTTTTGCACACATGGTCAGTACGAATATCTTGCCGTAGTTGTCCGTGGGATAGACCCAGCCATTGGCATCAGCGCCAGTCAATTTCTTATTGGGCGTCTGTACGCGCATGTGCACCTGCCATTGCGTAGCAGAAAGAGATGTGGCCCACGTCTGCACAGACGTCATGGGGGGAGCGACAGACCCAGCTTCAATTATGGCAGGAGCTGTATAGATATAAGGGGATGTCCCTGTTTTGGTGGCACATGAGGGCTTGGTAATTTTGTCACCGTTCTTGGCAACAGTTGCAGACTTCATCAGCATGGAATTGCCCGAGTCACCAAGGATCTCCAGGGAATGATTGCGACAGAGATATAACCCTTGTGTCCGATCGAGAAAGATCCGCCCTTGGTCAGCAGCGGATGTGCAGCTTTCACTGCTGATCTGACGTTCGGTGAACGTTATCTCGGATACATTATCAAGGGCATGGTCTGTCATATCCAAGGTCGTCTGCATGGCGTTCAGTTCCGGCTGACCTGGGACAGGCACACGGTAAAGAAAATCCTGATCCAGTGCGGACGAATCATAGGTAGTTACGGATCCGAGATGCCCGGCACCTGGTGAGGCTATGCCCACACTGGGGAGGTCAAGTATCCATCCATTTCCAGCCCCTATGAGGGTATTTGTCGATTGCCCTGCCACAAGTCCAGAGGCAACATACCCGCCCGCACCACCGACAAGTGCAGCTGCTCCAGGGACCACCATATTTTGAAATTTTGCGCTTTCATCGTTACGTCCACCGGTGGTGAGCACGATGGCTTGTAATGATCCAGACCGCGGTTGACGTACGTATATTAGGTATTCCTGAAGCCAGGCATTATGCGATGCAAAGCCTTCGTTCAGAAATCCGTCAGTGATAAGGTCATTGATGCTTACGGTAGGCCCAGCACTGGCAGAAGCGCGGGTAAGCAAGGTATCCTGATGCTTGTTAACGTACTGACGTGCCGCCCGTGTAACCATGCTTAGGTGCGTGGAGACGACGCGTTGTTGCTGGGCAATAAGACCTGTATCCACCCAACGTAGCAACACAGGCAGCATAATGATGAGCATGACAACAGCACCGATGGAACCGAAAATATTCATTCTACCTCCGTGATGCTCACCAAGGAACCATTGGGAATGAATGCTGGTACGGAGATGGCATTGCCCAGGATGGGGATGAGTTTTCCTCCGCTTGCCATGCCTGTGGCAAAGGAGTCGTGGAGCATATCGCGCACGGCTGCGATTTCTTCTTGGGTCGCCTCGCCGTATACATAGCATTTTCCTCCTTCCACACGGGCCTGCCATGCCCGCAACCCTCTCCAGGTTGCGGGCATTTGTAGCCTTGCAAGAGGAATTGTGCCTGTCACGCTTCGGTGTTCATACACATAGTTGTGCACAGCATTGCGGTAGACCGTATAATTGGTGGCAATGATCTGCACAGCACCGTCTTCATGCATACCATCCAGGGATGGGCAAACAAGGGATGCAACCCCTAGAAGAAGCATGGCAACGGCGAGTGCTTTCATTATCTGACCGTGTACTTGATGGAGTTGGTATCACCACAGGCCTCACTCACTGCACTCACATCTGCCGGATCAACATCCGCGCCGTTGATAGCAATGGCATCCCAGGAATCTGTCTGGAATCTGGCGAGCTGCGTGCAGGCTGATTGCGGGATGTTAGTCAACTCAATGGAGAACTGTCCGTTGGCCGTATCCGGCGTGAGTGTGACATCACCACCCCAGACGTTTTTCGCCACATCTCCACGCAGGAAACTGGAGGGAATAATACCCGCCTTGACGGCAAGTTCATTGGTCAAGCCTTCATAGTTTGTTCCATTGAAGAACTGTTGGGTGTTCATGCGTAGTAGCACAAGATTTTGCTGTGTGTTTGCAATGTTGATTTTGGAAAATGCCGTGTATAGACCCGCTGCCACAACAGCAAGGACTACCAGCGTAACAATGATGGACCCAGCGGAACCGAGCAAATTGCCCATATTACATCCCTCCAATAAGGTTGATTTGTGACTGAAAGGAACCAGCAAGCATGGCAATGGCTGCGAGCTGTCCTATGACAAGCAGATTGATGGCCACGCTGATTTTCTTCGCATAGCCCTCAACCAGCTCAACACCTTCGGCAAGCCATTCATCTGCCATGGTGTGGATTTGTTCTTTGACAGCAGAGAAGCTGCTGAAGAAACGCAGGTTGTCGACGATTTCACGGCTCGGAAAGTTCATACCGGACTGATGTAACGCTTCGCCAAATTCCGAACCTTTCTGGCTTTGCTGGAGAATTGCCGTGACAATCTCCCGTAGATACGGAGTCTCATACTTCTGCATGGACGAAAGTATCTGTGAGAGCTGCTGCCCGGCAGCCATGCCCATGGCAATGTTGTACAGCCATGCCGTGCCCACACTGAGACGGTAGATTGACCAGGGAATATGCCTGTCGGCTATACGGCGGAGTTTCCCTGTCCAGAGCGGCATGGAGACAACACTGAGAACCGTCAGACAGAACAAAACAATACCTGTAACGACACCGGCTTGCGAGGCAATGAATGTGGAAACGACATACAGCAGGTAAGAAAGTCCCGACCAGCCTTCGGGATCAGAAACAAGGGCCAGCTGGGGAATGACATGCAGGGCCAGCATGATCAGAATGCCTATACAGGCCAGAAGCAGGAATGCCGGACCGCCCAGGTTACTCTTGATGCTTTTCCGCATAACCAGCTGGGCCTTGAGTATTTTTGCCGCCAGTAAAAGGCCGTCTGCCAGTTTGCCGGAGG
>JAFTDG010000113.1 GCA_017454325.1 Desulfovibrio sp.
GCGCCCAAGACGGAGCTGGTTTATGCCAGCACCAAGGACATCCGCGACATCAACCCGCATCTGTACGGCGGCGAAATGGCCGCCCAGGGCATGGTGTTCGAGCCGCTGGTGATGAACACCAGGGAAGGCGTCAAGCCCTGGCTGGCGGAAAGCTGGGATATTTCGCCGGACGGCAGGGAATACACCTTCCACCTTCGCAAAGGCGTGACCTTCACGGACGGGACCCCCTTCAACGCCGAAGCCGTCAAGCTGAACATGGACGCCATCATGGCCAACCGCATCCGCCATGCGTGGCTGGACATGATGAATGAAATCGACCGGGGGGAGGTGGTTGACGAACACACCTTCCGCCTCGTGCTCAAGCATCCCTACTATCCGACCCTGATCGAACTGGGCCTGCTACGGCCTTTCCGCTTCATTTCGCCCAAGTGCTTTGTGGACGGGCAGACAAAGAACGGCGTTTCCGGGCTGGCGGGCACCGGGCCGTGGGTGCTGGCCGAACACAAGGACAACCAGTACGCCCTGTTCACCGCCAATCCGCAGTACTGGGGCGAGAAGCCGAAGATCGCCGCCGTGCGCTGGAAGGTGATGCCCGACCATCAGGCCATCCTGCTGGCCCTCCAGAAAGGTGAAATCGACCTGATTTTCGGGGCCGACGGCGACATGGTCAACCTGGACAGTTTTGACGCCCTGCGCCGCCAGGGCAAGTATACGGCTGTTATCAGCCAGCCCATTGCCTCGCGGGCCATACTTCTCAACGCGCACCAGCCTTTCACCAGGGAAAAGGCCGTCCGCCTTGCGCTGCAGCACGCCATTGACAAGGAGGGCATCGTGCAGGGCGTTCTCAACGGCTCCGAGAAGGTGGCCGACACGCTCATGGCCTCAACCGTGCAATATTGCGACATCCCACTGGAAAAACGCGCCTTTGACCCTGCCAGGGCTGCCGCTATGCTGGACGCAGCGGGGTGGAAGACCGGCAAGGACGGATGGCGTTACAAGGACGGGCAGAAGGCCGCAGTGCGCCTCTACTATAATTCCAACAACGCACAGGAGCGCACCATCAGCGAGTTCATGCAGGGCGATTTGAAAAAGCTGGGCGTGGACATGAAAATCATCGGCGAGGAGAAGCAGGCGTACCTCGATCGCCAGAAGACGGGCGATTTCGAGCTGCAATATTCCCTGTCATGGGGCACGCCGTACGATCCGCAGTCCTACCTTTCCTCCTGGCGCATTCCGGCCCACGGCGATTATCAGGCGCAAACGGGCATGGAACGCAAGGAATGGCTCGACAAGACCATCACCGCGCTCATGACCGAACCGGACGAGGCCAGGCGGCGCGCGATGTACAGGGATGTGTTCACGTATGTCCATGACGAGGGCGTGTACATCCCGTTGTCTTACTCGCGCACCAAGGCCGTGCATGTCAGCGGCCTCAAGGGTGTGGAGTTCGGGCTGTCGCAGTACGAAATCCCCTTCGAGAAAATGTATTTTTAAGATTGGTGCCGCCGGAGGGACGACCTCCGGCGGCAGACGGGACGGCATGAACATCGGAAGCTACATTGTGCGGCGATTGCTGGGGCTGCTCCCCCTGCTGCTCGCCATCTCCTTCTTCTCCTTCGTCATCATCCAGCTGAGTCCCAGTGACCCGGCGGAGGTGGCCATTCGCGTGAACGCCATGACGCCCACGCCAGAACTGATCGCCGAAGTGCGGGAGGAAATGGGGCTGGACAAACCCTTTCTGGAACGCTACCTGACATGGCTCAACAACGCTGTCCACGGCGACCTCGGCAAGCGGTATGTGGACGGCAAGTCTGTGGCCGGGGAAATGCTCAAGGCGCTGCCGCCTACGCTCATGCTGGCGGCCACATCCGCAGCGCTGATGCTGGCGTGCAGCATTGCCGCCGCCTTTGTGGGCGTGCTGTTTGAGGGCCGCTGGCCCGACCTGCTCTTGCGGGGCCTCATCTTCCTCGGCACCTCCGTGCCCGCCTTCTGGGCGGGTTTGCTGCTTATCTGGCTGTTCGCCGTCCATCTTGACCTGCTGCCCACCGGCGGCCTTTCCGGCCCGTCTTCCCTCGTGCTGCCCGCTGTCACGCTTGCGCTGCCCTATATCTCCGCCTATGCGCGGCTGCTGCGCAACAGCATGGTGCAGACCAAGCAGCAGAATTTCGTTCTGTACGCCAAGGCATGCGGCCGCAGCCGTGGGGCGGTGCTGCGCCACATCTTCCGCAATTCGTTGCAGTCCAGCCTCACGGGCCTCGGCATGAGCCTGCCGAAGCTGGTCGCCGGGACGTTTGTGGTGGAGTGCATCTTTGCCTGGCCCGGCCTTGGACGCCTGTGCGTCACCGCTATCTTCAACAGGGATTTTCCCGTCATACAGGCGTATGTGCTGCTCATGGCCGTCCTGTTCGTACTCTGCAATCTCTGCATGGACATCTGTTCGGCGCTGGTGGATCCGCGCCTGCGGGAACGGGGGCTGCAATGACGTTCTGGCAGAGCCTCAAGCGGGACAGGCCCGGCATGGCCTGCCTGTGCTTTCTCGTCCTGGTGGCGCTGGCGGGACTGCTGGCTCCGTATATCGTGCCCTATGACCCGGCGGATATCGACGTGCGCAACAAGTTCGCCTCCTGTGGCTGGACGCACTGGCTTGGAACGGATCATCTGGGACGGGACATCCTTTCGCGTCTGGTATACGGTACGCGGGCCTCGCTGGGGTTTTCCCTGCTGACCATGGGCGTCACCGTGAGCATCGGCATTGTGCTGGGAATGTCGGCAGGCTTCCTGCGCGGCAAGGTCGAGGCATTCCTCATGCGCCTGTGCGACGTGATGATGTCCTTCCCCAGCGAGGTCATGATTCTCGCCATCGTCGGCATGCTTGGCCCGGGGCTGGAAAACGTGGTGCTTGCCTGCGTCATCGCCAAGTGGCCCTGGTACACGCGCATGATCCGCACCGTGACGCGCCAGTATGCCGACATGAACTATATCCGCTTCGCGCGGGTGGCTGGCTATGGAACGCCCTACATCATCCGCAGGCACCTTCTGCCCTGCGCGGCGGGGGAAATCATTGTTCTCGCCACGTTGGACACCGGCGCCGTCATCCTCATGATTTCCGCCCTGTCCTTTCTTGGCCTCGGCGTGCAGCCGCCCACCCCGGAATGGGGCATGATGCTGGGCGAAGCCAAGGACATCATGATTCTCTACCCAGAGCAGATGCTGCCGCCAGGCATCACCATCCTCCTCGTGGTGGCCGCGTTCAATTTCCTCGGCGACAGCCTGCGCGACGCGCTCGACCCGTGGCACCATCCTTCCAGGGAGGTGACGGTATGAGCTGTACCGAAACGCCGCTTGTCCGCATGGAACATGTGCGCATCGTGCATACGGATTCAGGGCGGCCTATCGTGAACGATGTTAGTTTTGCGCTGCACAGGGGCCACTGCCTTGGCATCGTGGGCGAGAGCGGCAGCGGGAAGACGTTGATTTGCCGGGCGCTGCTGGGATTGCTGCCTCCCGCCCTGCACGCGGAGGGCGTCATACGCTTTGAGGAAACGGATATGCTGCGGGCTTCGCCTGAAGAGGCCCGCCGGCTGCGGGGCACAGGCATGGGCAGCATTTTGCAACAGCCCATGACGGCCTTTGACCCTTTGTACACCTTGGGCGACCAGTTCACGGAAACCTTGAGGGAAAAGCTGCAGCTGAACGCGGCGGACGCCGATGCGCTGGCCCGCTTCGGCCTGTCGCAGGTGAAGCTGCCGGAAACCGTCATGAAGAGCTACCCGCACCAGTTGTCCGGCGGCATGCTGCAGCGCTGCATGATTGCCCTTACGCTCGCCTTGCGCTCCCGCCTCGTGGTGGCGGACGAGCCCACAACGGCGCTGGACGCCGCCAATCAGTACGAGGTGCTGCAACGCTTCCGGCGTTTGCGGGAAGAGCATGATGCGGCGCTCATTGTTGTTTCCCATGACCTGGGCGCGGTGCAGATGCTGGCCGATTCCCTGCTTGTCATGTGCCGGGGGCACTGTGTGGAGGCCGGGGACGCCGAAACGGTGTTCAACGCGCCGCAACATCCGTATACCCAATACCTTGTCGGCACCCGCCTTGCCCTGACCCGCGGTTTCCGCCGTGCCCTTGGAGAAAACCATGTCTCTGCATGATGCAGATCCATTTCTTGTGGTCCGGCATCTCTGGAAGCACTATCCGGAGCGAAATCGCTCCGGCTGGCGGACGGCAATGCGTCCCATCCTGAAAGACGTCAGTTTTTCTGCGAGACGCGGGGAAATCCTCGGGCTGCTGGGTGAGAGCGGCAGCGGCAAGAGCACGCTTTCCCGCTGCATCCTGGGGCTGGAAGCGCCGGACAGCGGCGATGTGCTGTTTGAAGGGCAGACAGTCCGGTACTGGCGGATGCGGCACCGGGGATCGTGCAGCGTCGTCTTTCAGGACTATGTGACTTCGGTCAATCCCGGTTTCCACATACGGGACATCATCGCCGAAGGCTATCGCGCCGGCGGCGGTGAGGGGCGTTCCGAACGGGAGGCCGTAGCCGCGCTCATGGAGCGGGTGCAGTTGCCTTCCCGCCTGGCCGAAAGCCTGCCGCACCAGCTGAGCGGCGGGCAGCTGCAGCGTGTTTGCATCGCGCGGGCTCTGGCTTCCAACCCTTCCTTTATCGTTTTTGACGAGGCCGTCAGCGCCCTTGACGTGTCCATCCAGACGCAGGTTCTTGACTTGCTGAGGAACATCAAGGGCGACATGACCTATCTCTTTATCACGCACGACATCCAGATGGCGGCCCTGCTGTGCGACAGGTTTCTCCTTCTTCGCAACGGGGAGCTTGCGGCCGCCGTGGACTGCGCCGCCATGTCCGCATCCTCTTCCCCGTATCTAAGGGAACTCGTGAACTCCACGGTTGTCTTTTCTTCGGAGTTCACCGGAACGCCGACAGCATGGGAGTCATCCGCATGAGCCAGTGTCCTGACACTCACGACATACTGGAAACCCAAGCCCCACAGCCGTCGGATGGTGACCTGCTCAGGCGCATCCGTCATTACTGGTCGCGCCGTGCCGACGGGTTTGGGCGTGTTCGGCGCGAGGAGGTGCGCGGCGATAAGCTGCGCCTCTGGAGTGAGGAAATTTTGCCGTATTTGCCCGCCCCACTGTATGGCGAGCGACTGCGGGTCTTGGATGTGGGTACCGGCGCGGGATTTTTCGCCGTGCTTCTCGCGCAGCAGGCGGGTTGCGACGTGACCGGCATAGATCTGTGCGACGACATGCTGTGCGAAGCCGAAGGGCTTGCCCGCCAGTGCGGCTGTGTGGCTCGCTTTCTCCGCATGGATGCCACGGCGCTGGATTTCGCTGACGACATGTTTGACTGCCTGCTGGTACGCAATCTCACATGGACACTATTGCGACCGGAAGCAGCCTATGCGGAATGGTACAGGGTGCTGCGGCCCGGCGGAGTACTGCTCAATTTTGATGCGGACTACGGGGCTGTAGATTTCACGAGGTTTGCCTCAGATCGTGAACAGCATGCACATGCAGACCTTGATGATATCCTGTTATGGGAAGGAGAGGGAATACGTCAGCAACTGCCGTTAAGTTGTGAAAAACGTCCAGAATGGGATATTGCTGTTCTTCAACGTGTGGGGTTTTCGTCCATCGAGCTTGATAATACTATCAGCAAGCGCGTGTACGCAGTGCGGGATGCCTCCTACAACCCCGTACCCATGTTCACTTTGCGGGCAAGAAAATAGAGAAGTATGACCGGTACGATAAAGAACTATTGGTTTTGATGTGGTCGAAACCTGAGCCTCCTAGCCACAAAGATGAATGTGATTACCTGTCTCCTCCTCACGGTGTTCCCTCTGTTATCTTTCAATGACTGTGTTCATGCAGCCAATTCCCCAGTTTCTCAACGGCATCAATACTTCTGGGACCTGGTCGGGCAAAAAGCTCTTCATCCACCATCAGAACTCGATCCTCTCGAACGGCACGCAATCCTCGGTAGTGGGCCCGTGTAGCGAGAGGTACAGGCACAGGATTCATGGGCCCTTTCTGTATGATGTATGCTTCAGGATTGGCAGCCACCAGTGCCTCTTCACTGAAACGTACCAGTTTCTTGCCATCGGTCACTACATTGCTTCCCCCGGCCAGCGTGATGATTTCGTTGGTGATACCACCCGATCCTGCAGCCAACAGATTGGGATAGCGTACTTCATAAAATACTTGTACGGGAGAGTACATAGCATACCGTGTTCGCAGTTGTTCTAGCCGATCTTTCCAGTGACGCGTCAGTTCTTGCGCTTTTTCTGCGTGGCCTGTGACTCGCCCTAGCAATTCCGTTACGGTAAACATCTGTCTGAATGAATTGAGCTCAAAGCTCAATATATTGAAGCCCAGGGAACGTAAATGCTCTGTCTGTACGCGAGCCTCGTCACGCCCTGAAAGCTGAATAATAAGGTCTGGCTGTAAGGCCGCAATGAGTTCCACATTGGGGCGCATGTGCGTTCC
This sequence comes from Desulfovibrio sp., assembly GCA_017454325.1. Taxonomy (GTDB): domain Bacteria; phylum Desulfobacterota; class Desulfovibrionia; order Desulfovibrionales; family Desulfovibrionaceae; genus Desulfovibrio. The sequence continues at coordinate 6,499 of JAFTDG010000113.1, forward strand.
GATGACAGGTAGCGAAGCCAGAGCTGTTACTGTACTGTCGGCAGCAGTACGCGCCACCAGGGCATTTAGTGCGTCCAATGCAAGCAGTAGCTCGTTAAATGCTCCGTACAGAGCGATGATGCGATGCGCCGGGCGATCGAAGCGTACTACATGCCCTGAGTTGTCCTTGATTTCTACTGGCTTGAAAGTAACTTCAGCTCCCATCGTCATCTGCACGGGTATCAAAAGAAGGCATAGGAGTATGCATATCAGGCGTATCAACGACCTTTTTCCAGGGGCCGGTTGCCTTGTCCACCAGAGCTTGGGGCAAACCCCAACGTGGGTGAGGCAAAACCACCACGGGAGCAGCGTATAATGCATTGAGGTTTTTCTCCGTAAAAACATTAGTTACGGGTCCGTCAAATAAAACAAGGCCGTTACGAAGGCCCATGATGCGGGTTGCGTAGAGAGCGGCCAGATTACAGTCGTGCATGACCATAAGTATGCAGGCTCCGGTGGCACGGCGACGTTCCAGCAGATCAAAAAGTTCAACCATGCGGGCCAGGTCCAAGCCTGCTGTCAATTCGTCGAGCAAGAGCAGGGGACATTCCTGTGCCAGGGCTCGGGCCAACAAGACACGTTGTATCTCTCCGCCGGAGAGTTCGGTCAGGGGGCGATCCGCAAGAGATGCTGTCCCGGTTTCTTCTAATACCTTGTCTGCCATTGTATAATCTGCACGATTATAGACTCCTAACCATGAAAGATGTGCAAAACGTCCCAGCAAAACAAATTGACGTGCCGTCATTGCCGGTGGATACGTTCCACGCTGTGGTACAACGGCTACAAGGCGTGCCCGGGTACGTGAGTTCATATGTGTTAGAGAACGTCCTAGAAGCTCGATACTGCCAGCCTGTGGGGCCAGAACGCCTGAAAGTGTACGAAGCAATGTCGTCTTGCCGCTGCCGTTAGGGCCGAGCAGGGCAAGACTTTCCCCTGGGTGCAAGGAGAGGTTCACGTTCTGCAGCACACAGTGATGTGCATAGCCCGCATACAATCCCGTAACATGCAGCAATGGCGTGGTATGCACAGATACACCCAATGCGCCAGCGCAAGAAAATGTCACATGTTCCTCCGACGCACCAGCAGTGCGAAGAAAGGCCCTCCCAGCAGGGCCATGACCACTCCAACGGGAAGTTCTTGTCCACCAGAGAGAACGCAGCGGGCCAGCACGTCTGCCCAGATTAGCAAGATACCTCCGGCAAAAAAAGCACCTGTCAGCAAAGGACCATGTCCCCAGCCCAGTAACAAACGTAGGGTATGCGGTACTACCAGCCCCACAAAACCGATGACGCCAGCCACTGCCACGCAGCCAGCCGTCATGCAGCTGGCACCGGCCAAGAGCCAAAAACGCGCACGCCCCACAGCAAGTCCTGTCTGAGCAGCCTGTTCGTCTCCTAGTGCCAGAACATCCAATGCCCGCCAGCCTAGCGTCACGGCAGCCATTCCTGGGAAGAAAGTCCCCAGCAGAAGGGGAAAGCTGTCCCAGCCCCGTCCCTGAAATGATCCCATGATCCAAAAAACAATGCTTGTTACTGATTCTTCATTCAAGGCTTTGATGAGGGTAACCAATGCACCTAAAAAAGCAGCTACGGCAATGCCTGCCAGGATGACGTTTTCACGGCGGAAGACTCCATCAGCGCGTCCCAGCCACAAGGCTCCTGCTAAAGCCATAAGCGCCCCCACCAGAGCTGCTACGGCTATTAGCCCTCCTGAGCTACTGTCCAGAAGTTTGCCGATACTGCACAACACGATAGATGAATCTGCAAAGGCAATGGCCATACTGGCCCCACAGGCTGCCCCTGCGGAAATACCAAGGGTAAAAGGGTCGGCCAGCGCATTGCGCAACACCCCCTGCAGGGCGACACCTGCTACGGCGAGTGCTCCACCACACAGGGCTGCCAGGCATATACGGGCCAGACGTATTTGTACAACCACCAGCACCAGAGTGGGATCGTCTGGCATGGGCATCAGCCCTACGATGGCAGCGAGCGTCCGTAGAACCTGTCCCGTGCTCACTGCCGCAGGCCCTGACAGACAAGCCAGCGGCAAGGAAATCAGCCAGACTGTCAGTAATGCGGCAAAAATAAGACCGTGTGACAAGACAAAATGACGGCAAGGCGAAAAACGTGAGGTAGTTTGGAACATGCGCAATTTTGAGCATCAAATGGTTCAACTGGTCTGGTTTGAACCGTCCATGGCAGATATGGCAATCCAGATCAAACTGGCCTGACGCCCAGATGATTTGTGCCTTCGATAAGAAAAGAAAAGATCATTATTCTCTGCTGTACACCAGTCCAAACCATATATGTTACGCTGCAACAATCCTGCTTTCTTCAGTTGGGCTCGCGTAAGAGCCCAGAGATCCATGGTGCGGGAATCGGTATCAAACCACGGTTGCCATGTCGCGCCCCATTCCCGTTCAAAATTGATAAATTCCGCATGGCCAGGTCCAAGACTAGGGCCGCGCACGGCTACAAGATCGCGTGGCTCAAGTGCATACTGCATACAGAAGCGCTCTACAGCGATTTCTGGAAAATGACAGCGATTGCCTCGCCAGCCGACATGAATGGCGGCAATATGTCCGCCAGCCTTGTGTGCCAGTAAAATCGGTTGACAGTCGGCGGTTTTGATGAGCAAGCCCAGGCCTGGCTGTACCGTGGCCATGCCGTCTCCCTGTATAGTAACATTGTCGTTGGGAGATACAGCGCAAGGTTCAAAAACTAGGGTATCCCCATGTACCTGCAACAGTTCTGCCCAGGCCACAAGACCATGAGGCTGCAGGGCTTCCAACAGACTTGTGCGATTGGCCATCACGGCATCAGGCGCATCCCCAACATTGTAGGAAATATTGCCACCAGCATAGCCTGCATTAGTTGCACCATCTGTGCGAATCTGAAAGGCACAACGCACATGTGGTATATTGGGGAAGGCAAATGGCAGATAATTTATGGACACAACTCACGCTCCTCAGTACAGATTCGGTGAACGGGCTTATCCCATGGAGCCAAGGGTAGCCTTTCTACCAACTGAAAATCGAAACACAGGCCTGTAAGCTGGCGCATTCGGCCTTTGGCCAGAAATCTGTCATAATATCCGCCTCCGTAGCCAAGTCGGCCACCGCGCATATCAAAGGCCAGACCTGGAACTATAGTACACTCAGGTCTAAAGGCGGTATCGTCTGGCCCGCAGCCTGGCAAGGCAGCTTTAGGTTCCAGAAGTCCGAAGGGGCCAGGTCGTAAGGCATCGGGCTCGGAACAACGTACAAATTCCATTTCGCCAGCTTTTTCAGGCAGCAAACGGGGAAGCCAGACCTCACGTCCCGACGTCCAGGCTTCATGCAATAATAGGCGAGTGGGCATCTCATTCCTGACGCTAACATATAATGCCACAGAATACGCCTGCTGCCATACATCCAGCGCAAGCACACGCTGTTGAGCGGCAAGACCGCGAGCAATCACAACATCCTGCGGCAGTGCAGATCTAAGCCGGAGCATGGAAGCACGCACCACGGCTCTGGCATTGTGGACTGCCTCATCAAGCGGTGCTCCAGTTGTGCCTTCTGAAATAATGCCGTGGTACAAACGGGCTTTCCTTGCGAAGAGATGTATGCCATACTGAACGACACAGTATAACAAAGGAAGCTCTGCCATGCCAAGCTCTGACGTTCGAGATCACCTCTGGATTGCCGTGGGTGACATTCATGATGAAGTGGAATGCTTTTCCCTCATTCCAGAACTATCCCAGGCAGACGGTATTATCGTTACCGGTGATCTCACTGTCACCGGTGGTATAAAGCAGGCGGAACGTGTTATGGATGCTCTATGCACCCATAATCTGCCTGTATTTGCACAAATAGGCAATATGGACAGGCCAGAAGTGGATACATGGCTGACGGAAAAGGACTGTAATCTGCATACCTTTACGCGTGAATTGACACCAGATATCGCCATCTTCGGTGTGGGCGGTTCCACATTTACTCCTTTTGGCACGCCTAGTGAATTCCCAGAGTCCTCTGTCGCTGCATGGCTTGAAGCCTGCTGGCATAAGGCGCGAACGTATCCGCACAGTGTGCTCATCTCTCACAATCCTCCTAAGGGTACTGCCTGTGACGTCATCCCTGGGAATATGCATGTTGGTTCTTCGGCAGTGCGGGAATTTTTGGAAGAGGCACAGCCAGAGATATGTCTTTGTGGGCACATTCATGAGGCACGCGCTGTAGACAGAGTGGGACGCACTCTTGTGGTTAATCCAGGTATGCTCTCTCAGGGAGGGTATGTGTTGCTGCGTGCCAAACAGGGGCAACTGACGGCGGAGCTCAAGATTCTGAAGAATTGAGTGTATTCGTATTCGCAAACGCATATTACGGCCGTTAAAATTTTTGCGGAGCTCTTTGCACCGCGCAAAAGGATTTTCATGACAGTTGAGCACAATTCTTCTGCGGCGTCCGAAGCGTCAGTTGCAGAGCAAACAGTACAGGAAGGCCCTAAACGTAAACGTACTAATGCCTCCAGAGCCAGAGCCAAAACCTCCTCCAAATTTGCAGAAGGGATCGAAGGTATTAATGATATCGTCCCTGTGCCTGAAAATGTGCCAGCAGGTGATGCTACTGCTAACGCTAAGCCAAAACGTGCAACACGACAAAAAAACATAAAAGTGAATAGAGCTGACAGCACGGCCGTGCAACCTGCATTGCTTTCCGACGAGGTCGACAATGAAGACATCTCTTTAAGAACGACTGAACGGACAACAAATAACGGGCAAAAACGTAAAAAAAACGTCGCCGTAGCTTCCAAATCCTCACAGGCAACGATTGCTCTTGGCATTTCTTCCGCTGAAGAAAATCAAACGACAAAAAGCAGTTCTACACGTAACCACCGTTCTCGAAAGGCTGGCGCTAATAAAAGCTCCGGCACAACACCAGATAGCGGCAGCGCTTCGGGTGTCGCGTCATCTTTGGACGAAGTGATAACACAGCAAAAGGCATCCATCCCCAAGATTCCACTTGAGATATCTTCTTTACAACCACAGGGAACTGATGAGCTTTCTATTGACCAGCCTGCAGCTTTTGCAGGAGATGGCATGGCAAGCACAACTCAGGATGATGTACCAAATGAGGACGGGCATGACGAAATACCTCATCGCAAAAGTCGTCGTGGACGACGCGGCGGGCGTGGCCGTAATCGCAAGAAGGCCCAGAGTGAAGCAGTAATCACAACTGAAGACAAGTCCCAGACGTTGGACAAAATAGATACGTCTGACAATGTTATTGGGAATCTTGCGCAAGATAAGCAGCTTGGTGAGCAGCATGCAGTTTCTGGTATAAATAATGTTAGCAAGAGCGTCTCAAAACGACGTATGTTTATCAGTGTGCTGCCAGGAGAAGAGGTTGAAGTGGCACTGGTACAGGATGGCCAAGTGCTGGAATATTATTTGGATATGCTCCATCAGCGAAAGCTCAAGGGCAATATTTACAAGGGCATTATTCATAATATTGATACAAATTTGCAGGCAGCCTTTGTCAGTTATGGAACAGGAAAAAACGGTTTTCTGCAGATTGATGAAGTTCACCCCGAATATTGGCTGACCTACTATGAATCGTCTAAAGGAAAAAAATTTCCGCCTATTCAGAAGGTGCTTAAGCCTGGACAGGAGGTGTTGGTACAGGTAGTCAAAGAGCCCACGGGCAACAAAGGAGCCTTTTTGACCACCTGGCTCTCTTTGGCTGGTCGTTTTCTGGTACTTACGCCAGGGCAGGAACAAATAGGTGTTTCACGTAAGGTGGAAGATGAAGACGAGCGTGCGCGTTTGCGCGAGATGATGAATGGTATTGATCCCGGACAAGGTCTCGGTGTCATTGTGCGTACAGTGAGCGCAGGTACAACCAAAACCACACTGAAAAACGATTTGCAATACCTTAAACGTGTCTGGCGTGATATTCGAAAAAAGGGTACCGAAGCCACTGCCCCGGCACTTATTTATCAAGAACCGGGTCTTTCTGAGCGTGCTGTGCGTGACTACCTTACAGAAGATGTTTCTGAAATCTGGGTGGATAACGATGAGGTGGCACAAAGCGTCCGTGAAACGGTCGGCATGCTTTTCCCACGTAAAAAGGACCTTGTGCGCCTGCATACAGACGCACGTACGACTATGTGGGAGCGATTCAATTTGCAACGACAATTGGAGCAAATATATTCCCGGGAGGTGTTACTGCCCTCAGGTGGTCGCCTGGTTTTTGACCAAACTGAAGCTCTAATGGCTATTGATATTAATTCCGGTAAAATTTCGGGCAAAGGCAATTTTGAAGCCATGGCACACAAAACAAATATGGAAGCTGCAGAAGCCATTGCCCGCCATCTCAAATTGCGCGATATCGGTGGCCAAGTGGTCATCGACTTCATTGAAATGCGAGACAAAAAGCATGTGGCAGAGGTGGAAAAAACCCTCCGTACAGCCATGAAGAATGACCGTGCCCGACATGACGTAGCCCATATGAGTTCTTTTGGTCTGCTGGAGCTGGTCAGACAACGTACGGGTTCTTCGGCATTATCTAATTCCTTGGAGCCCTGCCCTTCCTGTGGTGGTACAGGCATGCGCCGCAATATTGAATGGCAGGCCCTGCAGGCCTTGCGTGAACTGCGTCGTGTGATGAGCGTAGAAACAAGGGATATATGTATCTATACTACAGAAGCAGAACTGGCTCTTTATCTGTTGAACCACAAGCGCGACAGCCTGCGTGAAATCGAACGGGATTACGGGAAATGCTTGGAAATTGTTGTTCGACCGTAACATCGTTTTCTGTCAATAACTCTCTGACTGATTTGAACGCCGCGTCGCATGGATAGTACCAATAGATTATTGTTGCATGTTTGCTGTGGTCCCTGTGCCATTATGCCTATTCTACGTCTGCTGGATGATGGCTATGCCGTCACCGCTTGGTACATGAACCCCAATATCCATCCGCTTTCAGAATATCTACGCCGTCGAGAGGCAGCAGGTCAATGTGCAGCGACATTGGGAATACCCATATTCTACGCTGACAAAACCTGGGATATCACTACTTGGTTGCGTTCTGTACAGGGACGCGACGCTGCACCCGCCCGTTGTGCCTATTGCTGTACATCGCGCCTAGAAGCAGCTTTTGACTTCGCCGCACGCAACGGTTTCACTTGGGTTAGCAGTAGTCTGCTTTATTCCAGGTATCAACCGCACGAGGTTATCAAAAAGGCAGGTGAGCAATTTGCCGCTCAAGCCGGTGCTCCTGGTTTTGTATACCGTGATTTTCGGGATGACTGGCAGGAGGGCATTGATCGTTCAAAGGCCATGGAATTATACCGCCAACCATACTGTGGATGTATTTACAGCGAGGCAGAACGCTACCATAAAAAACTTGATCGTTGTATTGCTGGTGGAACACCGTGAAAATATAACATTAAAATATTCTTGTTTTTCTTGACGTTGTCATATTTTTTCTGTATAACTACTTTCGTTTCGTTCCCCGATAGCTCAATCGGCAGAGCGGGTGACTGTTAATCACTAGGTTGGCGGTTCAAGTCCGTCTCGGGGAGCCAAAAATTTCAAGCCCTTACAGTAAAACCCTGTAGGGGCTTTTTAGTCGGGGTAACACTGGGGTAACTCAGAAACTGAAAATCTGAGCCCCATAACCAATCCTCCTTCCAAAAATTTTCTGCATTTTCAGCCTAGCCTATACATATGCAATCTGGCTTTCGGTCAAGCCCGCACCAGTAACGAGCTGCGCCGCAAGAGGAGTAGCTTTTTTCTCCCTCTGGGGGGCTATTTGGCTGCGTCATGGCTTGGCGTATTTTAAGTAACGGCTTATATTACTGGAGAAAAAGTCTACTAAGGAAAGTATCGTAAAGACCGAAGCGCTAGTACAGGCTCTTGGCATACTATTCCACTGACACAAGAAGATGCCTAAAAAATTTTTGCAGTCGCATCATTAAATAGATATCTACTAAATTTGTGCACAACTTTCTGAAAGTTATGGTGCGCCCGGCAGGAATCGAACCCGCGACCAAGAGCTTAGAAGGCTCTTACGGGGCATTTTTTAACGCTTTTCAAGACATTCCATAAAATGCCAAAATGTACCTTGACTTCAATAGGTTACGTTAATAATCTGGGGTCAGGTTATTCCATAAAAATCCACCTCACAACATGCAAAAGGCGGCACAGAGGCGGCATAGATTTCGAGGTGAGGGAGAGGGCATAATGGCTGAAAAATGGATAACGGTTGCTCCTGGTATTCGATGCCGTGAAAATGCGGAACGTCTTTTTCATGGGAAGCCAGACCGCTACTTTACACTGCGTTTCAAGATTGCTGGCAAAGAACACCATGAGCGTCTTGGTTGGGCGTCTGATGGGTGGAACTTAACCAAGGCCAAGACTGAACTTGCCAAACTGAAGACCGCCGCCGCCACGGGCGAGGGTGCTGTCACCTTGCAGGAAAAAAGGGAAGAAGCTCAACGCAAGCGTGATGCTGAGTTAGTCGCCCCGACCCTGCAAAGGGTGTGGGAAGAATACAAAAAGACCATTCATGGCAATGTGCTGCGGCATTTTGAGGGGAATGTAAAAAACCATCTGGCGGCCGTGATGCCGATGAGGGTTGAAGACTTACGAACGCACCACATAGAAAGCCTAGCGCAAGAATTGCAGGAGCAAGGGCTGTCACCACAAACGGTACGCCACCAGCTTGCACTTATTCGTCAAATCGTATTCTGGGGTGCAAAACACGGCTTCAATGAACACCCTCCTCTGCATAAGCTGTGCTTCACTATGCCGAAGATAGATAACAGGGTTACGGAGAACCTGACAGACGAACAGCTTGCCACATTTTTGCAGGCGCTTGATAACTACCCGGATCAAAGGCTTGCAGCGTCCATGCGTTTTGCGTTGTATACTGGCGTGCGTCGGTATGCCATCTTCCATCTTGAATGGCAGGACGTTGACTTTCACAGAAAGCAAATATGCTTGCGCGGTGAACATGCCAAGAATGGCCGTACAGAATTTATACCGCTTACACCGATTGTTGAAGAGTTGCTAAAGAGCTTGTTACCTGCCGATGGGCCGCTTGTCTTTGGTGAAGTCAATTTTATGAGCCGCGCAATTAAACATCTGTCTGCATACGTGAAACCATTCCTCCCTGCCGGGTTTCGCCCTTATCATGGACTGCGGCACACCTATGCAAGCCGTTTGGCATCCAGTGGTGTAAGTCTGTTTGAGCTTCAAAAATTGCTCACGCATGACAATGCCAGCATGACACAGCGATACGCCCATTTAGCAAATGATAGCCTGCGGCAAGCTGCAAGCATTATGGGGGACGTTGTGAAGCGGGCTGTAAATGAGACTGCACAACAGGAAGATGTGCGGCGGCCAGAAACGGTTATTCGCAGGGCGCGGGTGCGGGCGTTTCAAGGGCTTTGATATTAGGTGCTTATATGTGGGTAGTCCGAATCCATAAGAATGTTGCAAGGGCACTCCATAAGTATCCCAGGTCTGTCAAAGACCGTTTTGATGCCCTTGTGAAAGATATTGTTGAAATGGGGCCGGTGCGCGGTAACTGGCCAAACTATAGTAAATTGGGAGATCGTAGGCATCATTGCCATTTGAAGAAAGGTAAGCCCGCTTATGTGGCGGTGTGGGTTGAAAGTGACATGGGAATACAACTTGTGGAGGTGCGATATGTTGGAACTCACGAAAACGCCCCCTACTGAATTTTTACACGTTTCCTGCCCTGCGGACAGATTAGAGCGGATAATCAATTTCTTGCGGGATAATGGGTGTACTGTTTCAGAAGATGAAGATTACCTTCCTGCAGAAGAAGTCTGCGACTTCCGTCCGTCTACCATTCTACGCGGTGCGCGTGGTAAGGAAGAGATGACACAGGTGGAACTTTCGAGACGGACAGGCATATCCGTGCGGCGCATTAGGGATATGGAGAACGACCGCCGCCCCATTGATGAAGCAACGGCCAAGGTGCTGGGTAGAGCGCTGAATATCGGATACAACGTGTTTCTGTAGGAGATGCTGCATGATGTAATAAAGCTGGCTGTCAATGATACCGCTTTTTGGGGTATACGCTACGCAAGAAAGCATAGTCAGGACTAACACATATTTCCCCGGCTAGGCACGGAATAGCTACCCGTGCCGAAAAGGTGGAACCTCTACCACCCTGCCGAGGGATTTAATAAGAGGCAGCAAGAGGGGTGCTGACGTGAGTGATTACATAAATGGGATTGAGGCTGCAAAACTGCTGGGTTTGAGTCCTGAGAAGTTTGTGGTTGTACTCCAAGGGAATAGAGAAAGCCTGCCAGCAAGCATTGACTACGCTGCACTAAAGAAAAACTATGATGCATTAGGAAAGCCAGAATGCGAGTACGAAGATGTACTAATATCACTTCAAAAAAGGATGCGATATTTTTACACCAAAGAACTTGGCGACCCAGCCTCAATTCTTTTTCTGCTCAAAGTTCACAAACGTGACTTGGAAGATTACCAGAAGGCCATCATCCCCACGCAACTTAGCAGCAAGACTCAAGAGGACAAACATCTAAACTCCAAAACCAAAAATTGCTACCTTCTGCTTATAGCGGCATTATTACATAGCCAAAACTTCAACCCCTCTGATCGCAACACGGTTTCTTCTCTTCAAAGAAAAGTGGATGCTCTTGGACAAGAACGGACACTTGGAAAAGATTTTCTCAAAAAAGTTTGTGATGAAATTCAAGAGGTTATGGCTTAAAAAATCCGATATCTGATTTTTGTTTTCCGATATCGGACTATTGAATTTTAGCTTTCGTAAAAAGCCTCCATTGGAAAAAATTAACCATTGGAGGTTTTTTTATGACATCTACGAAACACCACGAATGTCCGGCACATTCCATCCCAAAAGCAATAGGGGACCTTCCCCCGTGCTGGGCTGACCTGTACGAACACCTGCCACCGTTGTGTAGCTACAAACAGCTTTGCCAAGCCCTTGGTTTCCGAACGAGCAAAAGCCTCTCTAGTGTTTTCAGTGCCGACCCAAGCGCACCAAAGCCAATACGAGTAGGCAAAACAGCAATGTTTGCAAGGTTGGATTGCGTTATGTGGGCTGCAAACCGTGCTGCGAGTGCTGGACGCCGTGGTCGCTTGCCTTCGCAGAATTAGGGGGGGCGAGCCATGACAGAAACAAAAAGCGCCGCCCTGCTGGAACAAGGCGGCACAAGAGAAAAAACGGTTGACGAGAAAGTCCATAACATCGCCCCTGATGGAACGCAAGGTGTATTAAACGCTGCTCTGGCATATGCAGGCCGTGGGTGGCCTGTCTTTCCCTGTTCACCTACGGACAAGAAGCCGCTTACACCAAATGGTTTTAAGAACGCGACTACGAACCCCACCACAATACGTGAATGGTGGACGCGCTGGTCTGATGCCATGATAGGACTGCCCACTGGCGTTGCGTCTGGTATCTGGGCTGTGGACTGTGACAGTCAAGAATCACTTGCTCATTTTAAGAGTGTGTGTGCTTCCATCGGCTTCGACCCTGAGCGCACATTAGTACAGCTCACCCCAAGGGGTGGGTGTCACTATCTTTTCAAGTTGCCAGACGGAGAGCTGGTCAAAAACAGCGCGTCAAAGTTGTTTGAACACTTGGACATTCGAGGTGATGGCGGGTACGTCATAACTGCCCCTTCTCTTCGAGATGATGGCGTGACTTACAGATGGCGAGACCCGTCTGCTTCCCCCATTGACACACCAAAAGAACTTGTGACGTGGGCTAACAGCAATCCCAAACAGGAAAGCCAGACATCCTCTGTTCCACGTGTGGCTTGGGGAGCTGAACTGTCTCCCTATACACGACGCGCTATTGAAAATGAAGTTGCGGCGGTTGCTTCTGCGTCCAAGGGGGAACGTAATGAAAGGCTAAACCGTGCGGCGTTTTGCTTGGGCCAGCTTGTAGGGGGCGGTGATGCTGATGAAAACACGGTTAGGGTTGCTCTTGAGCGGGCGGCGCATAGCTGCGGGCTGGTATCGGATGATGGGCTGACCTCTGCGCAGAATACTATCAGAAGCGGGCTTGAGGCTGGGAAGAAAGAACCCCGAAGCATACCACTACAAAAAACAGCACAAGAGAGTGGTAAGGAATCGCTGTCGCCTGGCTTCAGCATACGCAATGGCGGCTTATGGCATACGGAGGTCAAGGAAGGTGCTGACCCTGTAGAGACGTACCTAGGGCCAGAGCTGACCATTGAAGGCATGACCCGGGATGCAAACAGCAATGCCTGGGGGCTGCTGCTATCGTGGAAGGACCCTGACGGTATAAAGCATACATGGGCCATGCCGCGTGACCTATTAGCGGGACGCGACACTTCGGCATGGCTGGGCCGTTTGGCATTTGAGGGCTATGCCGTTTCTCCAATCTCAAAGGCAAAAAATCTGCTTGCGTTGTTCCTTGCTAGTTATCGAACAAGTAAGCGGGCGCGTTGCGTACCCTGTACGGGGTGGCATGGGGATGCTTTTGTACTTCCCGACGTTGTTTTTTATGTCGGAAAAGTCGGAAATGTCGGAAATGGCAATGATTCCGAGGTAGTTACGCTTTCCGACATAGAAAATGGCATGTCGGAAATGTCGGAAATGGAGCGTGTCGTCTTACAGGTTAAGACTCCGCACAATCCCTTTCATACTGCTGGGACCATGGACGGCTGGAGAGACACAATAGGAACAATGGCGCGGGGTAATTCCCGTTTAGTTTTGAGCATATGCACTGCCCTTGCCGCTCCATTGCTTGAGTTAATCGGCATGGAAAGCGGCGGGTTTAATTTTGTAGGAGGCTCTTCAACGGGCAAGACAACTGCTTTAGATGTGGGCGCGTCTGTCTGGGGTAAGGGTACGTCAAGCGGCGGTTATGTTCTCAACTGGCGGGCTACAAGTAACGGTTTGGAGGGTATTGCAGCGATACATTCTGACGCACTGCTTTGTCTTGATGAGTTGGGACAGGCGTCGGGCCGTACCATTGCCGAAGCCTCTTACATGCTGGCAAACGGCATGGGGAAAAGCCGTGCTTATACTGATGGCACAGCACGGGCTGCTAAGACATGGCGGCTTCTTGTGTTGTCTACTGGCGAAGTCGGGCTTGCTGATAAAATTAAGGAAGAAGGGGGTACGGTACATGCGGGGCAATCTGTGCGTCTTGTCGACGTTCCAGCTGATGCTGGAGCGGGGTTAGGTATTTTTGAGGATTTGCATGGGCATACAAGTCCACAGGCCTTTTCTGATGCGTTGAAAGCGGCGGCGGTTGAGAACTATGGCCATGCTGCAAGGACGTTTGTCGAACATATACAAGGGGAGGGGCGGGGCGTTGTTACAAATGGGGTGCGTGGGTTTATAGATAGGGGGCTGTCTGATTTTTGCCCTCCTGATGCTGATGGACAAGTAAAGCGCGTTGCGCGTCGGTTTTTATTATGTGCTGCGGCGGGTGAACTGGCTTCGGGGTGGGGCATTGTGCCTTGGGGCGAGGGGAAGGTTGTCCAGGCTGTGCGTACATGTTTTGAGTCTTGGCTTGTA
>JAFTDG010000114.1 GCA_017454325.1 Desulfovibrio sp.
ACTGAGCATGGCCACATCAATGGTGGCAAAGCCAGCTGTGCGTGCTGCCGACGCGTGGAATAAAAGCACCCCGGCCAGCTCCCACGGGCTGGACACCTGCTGTGTCATGCTTGGCCGAAAAAACTCCAGGCAAAACATAAGTCCCCAGCCCAAGAGGATAAGCAGAAGGCTCGTCTTGATGACGATACGGCTAAAGCGGCTCAACTGCCGTACAGGAGCTCCCAGCCTGCCACCGCTACATATGCCTAGGAACTCCCGCAGCACACCGAAGCCTATGCCCCCCAGAAATACGCAGACCGCAACAATAACATTGACTGCCACATCGTTACGAAAAGGGGCAAGATTGCTTGAACACAGAGAAAAACCCGCATTACAGAAGGCCGAGACCGCGTGAAAAACGGCACTGAAGGGATAAAAGAATACGGGGTCATAGCACCACAGAGCCAAGGCGGTCACCACTTCAATACCCAAGACCAGTCCCAGCACTTGCTTGAGAAAAGCCGCCAGGCTGAAATCGCCCCACAACAACGCCTGGCTCACGGCCTCCCGGTTGTTGAAAGGCACATGATTGCGCCAGAGCAGGAAGATTAAACTCGTGTAAGTCATCACGCCGAGTCCGCCCGTCTGAAAGAGGCACAGCAGCACAATCTTGCCAAAGGGACTCAGTACGGCGCTGATGTCCACCGGAGTCAGACCGGTGACACACACTGCCGACGTAGCCAAAAACCAGGCGTCCATCAGGCTGAGACGGACACCCTGGTGGCAACTCGCAGGCAGACTCAATAACAGAGCACCGATAATGATCACCACAGAAAAGGAAAGTACCGGCCAAGTGTATGGACTCAAAAAACGTTTGCGAGGCATGTCTGCCTTATGCCGGACTCGGCCCATAAAGGCAAGTGGCCGTTGAATGACCCCATCAATACACTTTACAGACTCGGTCATTTCGCATAAGTTTATTGCGTGCTGGGGGAGCCGCAGGCACATTCCGTGCGGCTGAGAGTGGGCACAGCCCAGACCCCATGAACCTGACGCAGTTCGCACTGCCGGAGGGAAGCCGCGGCCACACTGCCTTCAGGCACATGTGGCTTTTTTTGCGCCCTGCGTCGCAACCTTGCGAGGCACACTATGTCCGCCACACTTCTTTCACAAAACACGGCCCTGCGTAGCCTGACAGATACCCATCTCGCCAGGCTGGCCGCCCTTGAACAGCTTGACACCACAACCATCACCGCCGCTCTGGAAGCAGGCACCATGGTCTTGCTGGGCAATCCCGCCCACCAGGGCCTTGAACCTCTGCTTGTGGGTCAGCCGGCACGGGTCAAGGTCAATGCCAACATTGGCACGTCGCCCCTGTGCAACTGCCCTGCCACTGAAGAACGCAAGCTCAAGGCTGCACTCGACGCCGGTGCCGATACGGTTATGGATCTTTCCATAGCGGGAGATCTGGATGCCATACGCCTTGGCATGCTAGCGCACTGTCCCCGTCCCCTAGGTACGGTACCCCTATATGCTGTGGGGCAGCACATACTCGACGCCGAGCGCGATATTGCCACTTTGCAACCAGACGAACTCTTCGACGAAATTGCCAAACAGGCTGTACAGGGAGTGGACTTCATCACTGTTCACTGCGGCCTCTCCAAACGCGGCGCAGAAATGGCCGTCAAAGACAACCGCCACATGGGCATAGTCTCACGCGGCGGCTCCATGCTTGCACGCTATATGCTTGAAAATAATTGTGAAAACCCTCTTTTGGAAGACTTTGACCGCCTACTCCACATCTGCCGCCCATACAATGTCACACTCTCGCTGGGCGACGGTCTGCGCCCGGGTGCCGGGGTGGATGCTGGCGACGCCGCACAATGGGAAGAAGTCATCAATCTCGGCCGTCTAGCCCGCTATGCACGCGAACGCGGTGTTCAGTGTATGATTGAGGGGCCTGGCCATGTGCCACTCAACCATGTGCGCACGCAAATCCAGGGCATCAAACGCCTTACTGACAATGCCCCCCTCTATGTGCTGGGGCCCTTGTGCTGCGACAGCGCCCCAGGCTATGACCACATTGCCGGTGCCATAGGCGGCGCGCTGGGCGTAGAGGCCGGCGTTGATTTCCTCTGCTATCTCACCCCGGCCGAACATGTCACTCTGCCCGAAGAAGAGGATGTACGAGCGGGCGTCATGGCCTCACGCGTGGCCGCCCATGTGGGTGAGGTTGCCTTGGGCCGTTCCGCCGCTGTGGCACGCGAAGCAGCAATGAATACCGCACGCAGGGCGTTGGACTGGGAAGGCATGGCCAAAGCAGCCCTTGACCCGACCACGCTTGCGAAACGCCGGGAAGCTCACAAACAGGAAGACGTGTGCGCCATGTGCGGCAAATTCTGCGCGGTCAAGATGCTACACGGTCACTAGACCAGCAATGCGCAAGAAAGGTGGCGTCGTCCACCTGTGATGTGGTAACCGCCCGGCGGATGGCTTCGGCCATGACCTCTGCGGCCAGTACGCCTGCCATACTGCAATCTACTGGTTCTTTGCCGAAAGAAGCCGCGTAGATTGTATCTCCATCGGCCAGCGTGCCCGCCGGGCGTATGCACCGCGCATAGGCATTGCGCGTCATGCATGCAAGCTTTGTCAGCTGCCCCCTGTCCAGGTCGCCATTGGTGAGCACTGCCCCGATGGTTGTATTAGAGTGCGTAAACAGATTTGTCGGCGCACTGATGGCATACCAGGCAGCACGTGAATCGGCAAAGGCATTTCTGTCTTCTGTCAGCAGACCGGCTATCTTTTGTCCGCTGCGTTCGTCATAGATATCACCCAGAGCATTAACCGCCACGACAGCCGCCATAATCAAGTTGCCCAATGTCACGGCATACACCCCAAGGCCACCTTTCATGGCACGCCGCATGCCGCAGATCTTGCCCACTGTAGCCCCCGCCCCGGCGCCATAAGACCCGCTCACACAGGGTGCCCTGGCCAACGCAGCTTTGCAGGCTGCCATACCCATGGCGGCATCGGGCCGGACGTCAGGATCGCCGTAGGCCAAATCATACAGACAGCTCTGTACCACAATGGGCACTGGCGCAATTCCCGTATCAAAGCCCATGCCATGCACTTCCAGCCATTCCATCACACCGTCACTGGCGGCCAGTCCATAGGCAGAACCGCCAGAAAGCACAATGGCATTGACTGGCGTAGGCGCAGCCAGAGGAGAAAGCACTGCGCTTTCACGTGAAGCAGGGCCACCTCCGCTGATATCCACCCCCACACGGGCGCCCTGGGGAAAAACCAGTACTGTAACCCCTGTGGCCGCGTGGGGATCTTCCACATTTCCCACAAATAGATCGTCCAATGATGTAATATCTATTTCTTTGAGCTGAGGCATAGGACAGCGTCATCCAATTAGTTGTGCGGACTAACACACAGCAAGGGTTTTCATTCCGTTACTTAGAGTAAATATTAGCAAAAAATCTATCAAATAACCATAGCATTGTCCTCCTCTCCATTTGTGGCAGCATATACCAACATTGTAAAATTATACTTTACTCAGTACTATTAATATAGTACTATTTTCTTCTCTCAGAGCCACTGGGAGACGGATGCCGCTGCGACATCCGTGGCACACAAGTGCCTATCCTCATGGTACCCCTGCGTAGGTCAGCGCGGGGGTATTTCTTTATTTTCCTGATTCTATAACAATTATCCACTCAAACCAATTTTTCAATAAATTTTCACAGCAAAATTAAGATTGACATATACGTGTTTATAGTGGAAAAGATTGGTATAATTTATTGTGTCCACGTCTGTTCAATGTTCCGCGCAGTTATTCTTCAAATTTACATAACAGAGAACTTTTGGAGGGTGTCATGGCCATCGTATGTGAGCGGCAAGATCTTGCGGAGGAACTGCTGGATGTCTTTTCCAGCCTGCCTCACGGCCTGAACGATAATGAAATTCGCATCATACGACGACTGGCTGCTGAAGAAAGTTCCGCAGATCACTGGCTTCAGACGACGGGTCTGGATCAGGAGAGCCGGCTGGGGCTTATAGCTGCCGTGGCCTATGTGCTGCACTGCCTGAAAAATGATCCTCACAAGTGTACCGTCTTCACACGGTCTGTTGCCGAAGCTCTGCTCAACGAAAAAAACATGGCCGCCTGAGGAACGCTCAAACGCAATCTCGCGCTCTGACTTCTCTTGACACAACGGGTGCAAGCCCGTTCATGGGGGTAACCAATGCCAGCAGTAACCTTGAGGAGCACATGTGCTTTCCTGTGCTCAAGCCTCGTCTGCATCACCTGTACTGTCATAAATCCTCACCATGCCTGTGGTGAAGAAGTGCTGACGCTCAAAAATCCCACCATAGCAGTACCGACCATGCCACGGGTACTCTTCAACCACGATAAACATATGGCCTATGTTGAACAACATGAGAGTGACTGCTCTCGCTGCCACAGAGTCACCAGTAAAGGACTCTCCATCGCAGTGCTGGATGTGCTTTTACAAAAAACCGACAGGCAGGTGCCGTACCTGCATGCGGCCTGTACAGAATGCCATACAGCGAGTGGACGAGGGCCATCATTAGCCGAATGCCGTGCATGCCACGCAGGAAGTAATACGCTTCGGGCAATGCAAAAATAATCAAGCAAGATATTCCGGCGCATTGTCCTGCGCCGCGTGGAGGAGATGCCCACATGATGCAAACACTCACTGGTCCATGTTTTGTCATTTCCCTAACCGTCTTTGTGGTAGGAATGCTCGTCCGAGCGGTATGGTATGTGCGCGGGCTGGATTGGCGCCTGGAGCGTGTGGCTTACGCCTACCACAAGGATCGCTCCATTCCGGGTGCCCTTGTTTCCATTGGCAAATGGCTTGTACCGGGGGGAACCCAGGGTTGGCGCACCCAGCCGGTTGCAGCGATAGCCTTCTTTCTCCTGCATTTTGGTGCGGTACTCATCCCTCTTTTTCTTCTTGGCCATACCGTGCTGCTTGAACACCATCTCGGCATTTCACTACCCGCACTGCCGCAAGGTCTGGCAGATCTTCTGTGCATTGCCAGCATCACGGGGCTGATCCTGATTGGTGTGCGCCGCTTCACATCGCCCGTGCTACAACAGCTCAACACCAGGCAGGACTGGTTTGTGCTGGTACTGACGTTTTTGCCATTTTTCACTGGTTTTATGGCCAGGCTTGATATTGGTGCCTACGATACATGGATGCTGCTGCATGTGCTGACAGGCGAGCTCTTTCTCGTACTCGCACCCTTTACAAAGCTCGCACACATTGTGCTCTTCTTCATGTCTCGCGCACAGTTAGGCATGGATTTCGCCATCAAGCGCGGCGGTGATTCACGAGGCGGGGCATACCCCTGGTAGCGGTTTGAACGATCATTCCTGACGTCTTTGCAAGGAGTTCAACATGTCACAGATTTTGTGCTCGCCAACGCCCGTCACCACTCAGGATGGCATCCGTGCCCTTCTGGCTGACAAGGGCGGAGAAGAATATTACAAGCAAATGCGCGCACTCCCGGTTGACCAGAACGCGCTGGCCAATGACTTGCAGCAAACCTGTAAATCTCGCACCCGCACCTGGCTTGAGATCTGCGCTCACTGCGGCATGTGCGCCGACAGTTGTTTTTTTTACAAGGCTAATAACAACGACCCCGCACAGATTCCTTCATACAAGATACAGTCCACCTTGGGCGAAATGCTAAAACGCAAGGGCAAGGTTGACACAGCCTTCATGATGCATGCCATGGATGTGGCCTGGGGCCAATGCACCTGTTGCAACCGTTGTGGCCTGTACTGCCCGCACGGCATTGATACTGGCGTCATGTTCAGCTATCTGCGCGGCATTCTCTTCAAACACGGCTTTGTTCCGTGGGAATTAAAAATTGGTTCCGGTATGCACCGCGTGTATGGTGCACAGATGGACGTGACCGAAGAAGACTGGGTGGATACCTGCGAATGGATGGTTGACGAGAATTCCGATGAATGGCCAGGCCTGGAAATTCCTGTGGAAAAAGAAGGGTGCGATGTCATGTACATCTGCAATGCCCGCGAAGTGAAGCACTACCCCGAAGATCTCGCCCGAGCCGCCATTCTCTTCCACGTGACCGGCACCAGCTGGACCGTCCCCCGTGAAGGATGGGAAACGACCTCACTCACGATGTTTGCCGGTGACTGGGAAGGCTGTTCTCAAAATCTTGAACGCATTTATGCCGCTGTGGAACGCCTTAAACCCAAGATGGTGGTAGGCACGGAATGCGGGCATGCCCACAGGGCCACTGTGGTGGAAGGCCCTTACTGGGCCGGACGGGAGAGCGGTGACGCACCGGTGCCTTTTTTGCATTATGTGGAATGGGTGGCCAAGGTACTGCGCGAAGGCAAGTTGAAGCTCAATCCTTCTAAGAAGATCAAGGTACCCTGTACTCTGCAAGATGCCTGCAACTATGTGCGCAACGATGGTCTGGGTCGGTATACGCGTGAAATCATGAGCTATATCGCCGAAGACTTTCGTGAAATGAGCCCTCACAATGAACACAATTTCTGCTGTGGGGGTGGCGGCGGTCTCAATGGGATCGGTCTGTACCGCAAGGAACGCAATATCGGCCTCAAACACAAACTGGATCAGATACGTGCCACGGGAGCGCAGCTTGTTGTCACGCCCTGCCATAACTGCTGGGACGCCATCCGCGACATGATGGAGGTATATGAGGAGCATAATATCAAATGGACGTTCCTTAAACCCCTTCTTATTGACATGATGGAGATCCCTCCAAATATTGAGCATGTGTCGCAAGAGTGATGCAGTTGGGACGGACCACGCGGCACAGTCCGCGTGGTTCACTTGCATATGTCAGGAAAGAACATGACGGGATGAGCGACGGGACATCTTGCACCTGAGACGTGCAAGTGAGGGATGATGCCCTTCAGCAGCATTCTTTAACGGGGATACCGTTTTCTTCAGGTTTTTCGGTATGTTTTTGTGGCGTTCCAATACTGTAGTCAGATTTATTGTCCCCAGTTCCTCTAAAACACGCTGGCTTGCCAATGACCAAACATTTGAAATCACATCTGTAGAACAGCTTGTGCCCCCTGTCTCTGGAAGGGATATTCCTCCCTCTACAGCAAGAATGATATCCGCAAGCGAAATAGCGCCCGGAGTTCGGGCAAGCATATGCCCGCCGGCAATCCCCCTGATGCTACGCACAATCCCCCTGCTCTGCAAGCAACGCAGTATCTTCTGTATAAAGTGCTCAGAAATGCCACATGATGCGGCAAGTTCCGAGGCAGAAAGAGGTGTACCATCTGACTGGCATGCAAGCTGGAGCAGCAAATGGAGTGCATGAAAAGACATGGAAGATATTCGCATTTCCTTCCCTGGTCTTCTTTAAATTGTATTATATTAAATAAAACTAGTTAACTCATATTTTTAGCAGAGAGCTTTAAGACAGTCAATAGACAGAATACATATGTGGACAACAGGCTGTTCTCATCTGAGGTAATCAAAGATACTGTGCAAGGAAATACTACAAAAAAAGTTTAAAATACGATATGCATAGTTTGTTCTTAAAAAACAAAATAGGTAGCAATTTATATATACATATTTATTATAAATGAAAAAAGAGAGAAGTGGCAATGAAGCTTTCCGCCAAAACAAAATATGCTGCTCGCATTCTGCTTTGTATGGCAAAGCAGGGGAACTTGGTGCCTGTCTCCTCCAGTTGGCTTTCTGCAAAGACAGAAATAAGCGCCCAATTTATAGAACAAATTCTGCGCCAACTGCGTATCGCGGGCATTACAGATAGTGTGCGTGGAGCACGGGGAGGCCACATCCTTGTGCAAAAACCTCAGGATGTGACGTTTGGCACCATCCTGAAGGCCATGGAAGGCGGCATAGAATTATCAAACTGTCTTGACTGCCCAGACTCTTGCGACCGCTGTCGCAAGTGCGCCATGCATAATGTGTGGGGGGAATTGCAACAATCGCTCTATAACGCTCTGGAGGCCATCACCCTTGACGATGTGCTCCGCAAATCATCACCCGATATGAGATGTTAGTTCCCCATATCTACAGTTAGTATAGACCTGAGACCAGCCGTTCTACCCGCAGGAGAAAACCATGAAATCCATACCTCTATTTTTGGTGCTACTTATAGTCCTCATGGGAAATAACACACTTGCACAGGCCAAAAATTTGGAAGAGACCATGCAAGCCCTCAGACAGCCTCTGCTGCTTGCAAACGGTACTGCACCGCGCATGCACGTTACCTTTTTACATACCGACCATAAGGGCATTACATGTATGCATTGCCACCACAACATGAGTTCTGAGGGACGTTACGTACCATGTACCACCTGCCATTGTACTCCCGGGGTGCGTGAACGAGCTCCTATAAGCATGTTTATGGCTTTCCACGCCGGAGACAGCGCTCATTCCTGTATTGGCTGCCACAGACAACTTGTTGCAAAGGCCCCCGAAAAATATGCTCTTCCCTTCAGAGGATGCCGGCCCTGCCACATGTCACCAGCCTCCCGTAAAGCCCTAAATGTCTCCAGGATAACGGAATAAACAAGATCAATACCATCTCTCTAGACACAAGGCCCGGCTTATTCTTGCGAATAGCCGGGCCTTGCCTCATCAGTACCGCACCAGTTGCGATACCCTGAGGACTCTTCACTACCTTACGTATAAATAATACACGTTAGGTACACATAAGTAAATACTAAATAGAGTTATTTTAGAGGGCAGATTATATTCTCTTGCCCTATAGTTGCGTCCCAACCCAGTAAGAAGACTGCAGAGACGACGTTGCAATAAATAAATATTTATCAAAAAATTGTACTGTTTCAAATTATTATATAACAAATAAAATCTATATAATTTTAATTTATTTACTTTGCTTTTTCAGGAAATTTCAGCTAGGTTGAAAAAAGACCGTGCGTTCAGAAAAAGCAGCCTTTTTCGCCGGTCATTTGGCAAGGATTCAGGACAGTCAGACGCATGACGGAGCACTGTGCCGGCCAAAAGGTCGCATTGTATGCCGTGAGCGCCATCTTGACCAACGGGAGTATCGCAGCATGACCACTTTGTTTTATCTTCTCGGTTACCTTGCGGTAATCGGCTTCGTGGCCTTGGCCTACATGAAGATCAAATCCTACTACAAAGCCAGCCCTTTGCATGTACGCTGGGAACTGTATCCAGTTCCCCATGAGGGTGCTAAAGCGCAGTACGGCGGCAGCTTCATGGAAGAAAAAGAATGGTGGACAAAACCCCGCCATATTGAGCACATGGGTGACATCATGGGCATCTTCAAAGAGGTGCTCTTCCTGCACGCCACCTTTGAGCACAATCTCAAACTCTGGGTGCGCACCTACCCCTTCCACCTGGGCATGTATCTGCTCATGGGGGGTGTGATCATTCTTCTGGGCGGCACTGTGCTTGAAATTTTCGGCCTCTCCCCTGACAGCTGGCTCATGACAGTTATTGGTAATGTGCTCAATGCCTGTGCCCTGGCTGGCAACTTCTGCATCATTGTGGGCGGCTGTGCACTCATTCAGCGTCGTCTCGCCGATCCTGGCCTGCGCCGCTACAGCACCAAAGAACATTATCTGAATCTCGGCTCCTTTGTCGTATTCGGCGTCTTCGGGCTGCTCGCTTGGCTTGCCAACCCCAGCTTCTACAGTCTGGCTCACGATTTTATGCACAATCTTCTCACCTTCAACTTTGCCTGCCTGAACAGCACTCTTTTCTGTCTGCATCTCCTGGTGGGCTTTTTATTGATGATTCTTATCCCCGTGACCAACATGGGACATCTGATCATGAAGTACTGGATGTACCACGACATTCGCTGGGGTGATTCACCCACGGCCCAGGACGAAAAGAATCAGGGCAAGATTCCCGACATCCTGCAGTACAAGACCACATGGGCCGCCGCCCATATAGCCGGTGACGGTCAAGCCAAAACCTGGCTTGAAGTGGCCACAACCAATCCCGCAGCCCCCAAGAAGGAAGACTAGGGAGTCGACCATGAAAAAAGATACCTTGCAGATAACCGATGTGTCCAATGTCGAAGGGCAGATGGTCAGCATCGACATCAACGACCTGCCCAAACTGCCCATTGATGTGGCCCCCATGCCCTGGAAGCCTTTCACCGAAGAACAAAAAGCCAATACCGCATGTATTCTTGATGACGTGTGTGTGCTGAACATACCCAAGCCCAAAAACAAGGCTGAAGAAGAAGACCTGGTCAACAAGTTCATCAACGGCATGCGCAAGCTCTTCACCAAGGAAAACAACTGGACCTGTCTTCCCATGCTGGAAACCAGTATGGATAACTGTGTACAGTGCAACTCCTGTTCCGAGGCCTGCCATCTGTACGAAATGTCCGGCTGCAATGAGATGTACCGCCCCAACTACCGTTCGGAAATCTTCCGCCGCATCTACAAGCAATATGTAAAAAAGGAACCCTTTGCCAAATGGCGCTATGGCGACATGAATCTCAACTGGAAGACAGTTGTGCGCCTGGGCGAGCTGGCCTACCGTTGTAATTTGTGTCGACGTTGCGCCCAGACCTGTCCTATTGGCGTTGATAACGGTCTCATTGCTCGCGAAATCCGCAAAATCTTCAGCCAGGAAATGGGCTTCTACCCGCCGGAACTGCATCAGAAGGGCACGGTCAACCAGATGAAGTGCGGTTCCTCCACAGGCATGACTCCCGAGGTCGTCAAGGAAAACGTGGAGTTCATAGACGAAGATTATACAGAAATCACCGGCGTGGGCATTACCACTCCCTTTGACGTGAAGGGCGCGGATATCATGCTTCTGCACAATGCCGGTGAAATCATGGCCTGGCCTGAAAACGTGGCCGCATTTTCCCTGATTTTCCAGGAAGCCGGTCTCTCCTGGACACTTTCCAGCAAAGCCGTAGGCTATGATGGTGTAAACTACGGCGTGTTCTATGATGACGCACAGCTGGCCCGCATTGCCCTTGCCCACATGCAGGCCGCCAAGGAACTGGGCGTAAAAAAAATCGTCATCGGTGAATGCGGGCACGCTCACAAAGCCCTCACTGTTGTAGCTGACCGCGTTATTCCCTATGAGTACCAGGTACCACGCGAGGGTTGCTATGTGACCCTGCGCGATATTATTATGTCTGGCCGACTGAAGCTCGATCCTGCGCGCAACGACTTTCCTGTGACGCTGCACGATCCCTGCAACATTGTGCGTCTCATGGGCATTGTGGAACCACAGCGCGAGATTCTGCGCAAAATTGCGCCCAAGTTCCGTGAAATGCCCTGTCATGGGGTGGATAACTACTGCTGCGGCGGCGGTTCCGGCTTTGCCATCATGACACGTAACAATATTGAGCAGTGGCGCGGCAACATCTCCGGCCGCAAAAAGATGTGGCAGATTTCAGAAGCCTTCAAGGAATGTCTGGGCCCTGAGACCCGCAAGTACATTTGTGCCCCATGTTCCAACTGCAAGGGACAGATCCGTGAGCTTCTCGAGGGGAACGATCTCTACACCAAGAACAATTTTGCCTATGGTGGCTTGGTGGAACTTATCGTCAACTGTATGGTCAACGTGAACCCTGGCTTCATCAAGTTTGAAGGCGAGGGCGAGGAAGAATAAGGCTCACTGACGGACACGATTAGCACAAGGGGAGGTCTCGGCCTCCCCTTTTTGCTTGCTAGAAACTGGGATATGCCAAAAAGGTGTTGTTACAACTACTGCTGGGTTTGTCCGCTGAAAAGAATATGTTCCACATCTGCGCACAACGCATGATAGATGGGTAAGTGTAATTCTTGCACGAGAGCTGTTTCCGTTTCAGGTGCAGCAATACATATATCGGCAAGATCCGCCAGTGCACACGGACTTCTGCCTGTAAGACCAATAGTGCCGACCCCAGTGGCCCGCGCTACACGTAGGGCGGCCAACACATTTGCTGAATTACCCGAGGTGCTCAAAGCCAACAGCACATCTCCTTCACGCCCCAGGGCATAAACCTGCTGTGCAAAAACGTATTCAGGATTCACGTCGTTGGCAAAGGCTGTAGGCAAGGCTACGCCACCCACCAAAGAAATAGCCGGTATGCCTTGTTGTAATGCTGCCACAATCGCTTCAGGACAGCCGTTATCGCGCATACCCCGAACCTTCTCTGGCGGGAGCGGTCGCGGCAGGAGGAATGCCTTCATCAGCTCACCCACAATATGCTCTGCATCTGCTGCACTGCCACCATTGCCGCAGGTCATTACCTTATTGCCTTTACGCACTGCCATCACAATCATATCCACCGCAGCTTCTATGGCGTCCATCTGCGGTGCAAGCTGTGGCAGACGCGCAATGCACCTGTCTACATACATACCCATGGTCCACCCCCTAAACACCTATTCTGTTTCTAAAAACTATAGCCCCCTGTATGCCTCAGTCAAGGCAGGGTTTCTCTGGTCAGACCACATATGACGACAGCAGTAAGACAAGGCTTGTCAGCAAGAGGTGTAACGCGTAATATATTATTTATTTTGTGTTTTATGCTCCTGTGGTAGATCACCAACGCAGCATTTTTGCGGAGGTCAACATGTCCATTTCTGGCAAACGATTGTTCCTTATAGTCCTTTCACTCCTCTCACTTTCCCTGTACGCTGCTGCACAGGCCAATGCAGACCCCGCTTATCGAATACCTATCACAAGCAATCCGCAAATCGATCCCTGGCAACGCCACGATGGGCTGACCCTCACTCTTAGGCTTGACGAAGCCCGCTGCAAAAAGGACTACGGCAAAGACTGGTTTCGCCGTTGTGCTGCAGCACCCGCCGGTGAGGCAGGGAGTCTCGTTACTGGCGTGCGTATGACGCCGCATATCAACGGCACCTGGCGATGGATTGATGATGCTACAATGGAATTTACCCCGACAAAAGGCACACTTGCCCCTGCCACACGCTATACCATTGATCTGACGAATGTTGCATTACCCGACCGTTTCTTCCTCAACCGCAAGGTAAGCTATACCACACTGCCCCAGGCTGTGCATGTGGGTAAGGAAACATTCTGGATAGACCCCTCCTCCAAGGGAGCACATGCCCTTTCCGTACCCCTGCGTTTTCTCTGGCCCGTCACCTCACGTAATATGGATACCCGCATCAATATAGCGCCCAGCGATACCAAGAGCGGCCTTTCCTTTGGTCCTACTCGTCTTGTCTGGAACGAACGGCGAGATGAAGTCGTTGTTACGGCACCCATCACCTCCCTGCCGGAGAACAATGCCGCCGCCAGAATCACGATTTCCGGCCTTCCGGCATTTTCCGTGGATGATGGCAAGTGTGTTGTGGCAAACCAGGGCAAGAACATGCCCAAGGACGTAACTTCGTCCTTCAGTGTTACCGGCAGTTCACGCATTATGGATGTAAAGGACATCGTCATTCATCCCGCTTATGACGATAGTCTTAACAAAACCTATGAACTTGAAATAACCACCACATTACGCGTTCTGCCCAGCGAGCTGCTGCAAAGACTCACTCTCATTGAGCTGCCCCTCAAACTTTCTGACAGCGCGGGCAAGCCAGCAGACTGGACAAAAGTGCCTGCCATCAGCGCAGAGGACATTCAAAAAGGAGCAAAACTCAAGGCTGAACTGCTACAGCCGGCAAACGAGCCCACGGACCGGTTGCACCTGCGTCTTTCTGCGGAAGCCGGGCGCGGTCTGCTTACCGCCGTGGACGAAGGGCTTCCCTCCATTGCCGGCCCGCGCACGGCCAAGGTGCGTCGATTCATCCTCAATGTACCTTCCCTCGGCAGAGAAGTGGGCTTCCTGCAGCCCGGCAATGTCCTAGCTTTGAGCGGCCAGCAAAAACTCGACATCTACGCCACGGGAGTCACTGAGATTCGCTGGCGTGCCGAGCGGGTACGCGATCCCTTCCTGGCACTGGCAGCAAAGGATTCCTCCTTTGAAGAACAGACTCTCGGCATGGATGTGATGGCCGAGGCTCTGGAAGGGCAGCTTACTGTCCCCCCAAAGGCTCAGGGGGCAGCGTCTTTTCCTGTGCTGGATCTGGCCCCCCTGCTGCACAGCGACAAGGAACCCGTGCATGGCCTCATGCGCATGACCCTTACTGGTTATGACGGCAAGAAAGAAATATGCCAGGATTCACGCTTACTGCTCATTACAGATCTTGGTCTTATCGTCAAGCAGACGGGTGACGGCGGCCGCACAGTATTTGTCCAGCATCTGGCCAAAGGCACGCCTGTGGGCGGTGCGGAAGTACGACTACTCGCGGTCAACGGCACAACCATCCAAAGCGCAGTGACCGACAGTCAGGGCCGTGCAGATCTCCCCCCAGCCGATTTCACGCGTGAAAAACGCCCAGTGGCCGTAGTGGCTCTGGGAAAGGCGAACAAAGGTCAGGATCTAGCCTGGATTTCACTGGATGACAGTCAGCGTCTTGTGGATTACAGCAATTTTGCTATTTCAGGACGTCATACGGCCAAGGACGGTCTCAGTGCCTCGGTATTCAGCCAGAGAGGACTCTACCTGCCTGGTGAAACCTTGCACTTTGGCTGTATTGTACGCCGCCATGACTGGAAAGCCCTACCCCCAGACCTGCCGCTGGAAGCGGTGCTCATCAACCCCACTGGTAAGGAAGTGCTACGTCAAGGTTTCACCGTAGGAAAGGACGGCTTGAACACCTTTGACTGGAAGAGCAGTGAAGATTCCCCTGTAGGTGCCTACCAGTTGGACATCCGTCTTGCAGGCGTCAAAAACACAAAATCCGAATCCGATGAGGTTGAGTCAAATGCTGCCGTGCTGGGCAGCACGCGTGTACGTGTGGAGGAATTTCAACCCGATACCTTGGCCCTGACCGCCGGTATTGGCCCGCAGCTACCCAAGGGCTGGATCCACACTGGCGTCAACGCTTCTGAAGTATGGGCGCAGGCCAAACTCGACAACCTCTACGGCGAGCCTGCAGCCAACCACCGCGTAAAGGCCGTGCTGCAGATACAGAAGGGACGTCTTACGTTCCCCGGTTTTGAAGACTACACCTTTTATGAGGCGCCCGGTTTTGAAGGCGAAGATCTTACTCTTGACCTGCCAGACGGCTATACAGACCAGAAGGGGACAGTGCGCTTTGCTCTGCCCTTGGGACGTCTGCAAACGGGCACTCTGCGTGGCGCGGTACTGCTGGAGGGTTTTGAGCCTGCAGGCGGCCGGGCGGTAACCCGCCGCATTGAGACCTTGTTTTCTCCAATGGAAGTAGCTCTTGGCTATAAACCCGAGAACGGTGCCAACAATCTGGACTACATTCCTCAAAATGCCAGTGCTGCCCTGCGTCTTCTGGCCCTCAACAACGATCTTGCCCCCATGAATCTTCCCAAGATGGAAGCCGTTTTTTCAGCCCGACGCTATGTGAACAGCCTTGTAACAGACTCGCGGGGTGCCTATCGTTACGAAGCCACGCCCGTGGATACTGAACTCTCACGTACCACGGTAGAACTCAGTGCGCAGGGACTCTCTCTGCCTCTGTACACCAAGGAAGCGGGGGACTTCCTGCTAACGCTGCGCCGTGAAGGTGGCACCATACTCGCCATGATTCCTTACACCGTAGCCGGCACAAAGCTGGCCCAGCCTGACGAACTTAACACGGGTTCTCTTGCTAAGGGCGACCTGCGTCTCAAGCTTGACAAACAAAGTTACGCCCCCGGTGATACCATCAATTTACGTCTTTCTACCCCCTTTGCAGGCACAGGTCTGATAACCGTAGAACGCGAAACTGTGGTGGCACACTCCTGGTTTACAGCAAAGCCAGGCGAGAGTGTTCAACAGATTCGTTTACCCGCTGACTTTCATGGCAAGGGATATGTAAACGTCTCCTATGCTCGCGCCCTGGATTCAGATGAAATATACATGGCCCCACACGTCAATGCGGTGGCCTCCTTTACCACGGGCATGGACCAGCGCGACATGCAACTTGCTCTGGATGCGCCTGACAAGGTGTTGCCCGGCAGCGTTCTTACAGCCCGCATAACTTCGACGACGCCCGGCAGAGCCTTGGTCTTCGCTGTTGACGAAGGTGTCTTGCAGCTGACCAACTTTGTCACCCCCGATCCTTTACGCGACCTGCTGGGCGACCGTGCGTTGGATGTAACAACCCTTACAGCCTTTGACCTGCTTATGCCCGACCATGCCCGCTTACAGGGTCGCATCCCAGGTTTTGGCGGTGGCATGGCCGGACCTGGGGGACGTTTTCTCAATCCCTTTAAACGCCGCGGTGAGCCACCCTTTGCCTTCTGGCAGGACATTGTACCCGTGGACAAAAACGGCACTGAAATACGCCTGAACATACCGGAATATGTGAGCGGGAAAATACGCCTCATGGCGGTAGCCTCAGCAGCACCGCAGGATGCACCTGCCCGTGCAGGCAGAGCCGAAGCATATACCGCAGTCCGTGGCACACTCCTTCTCAAGCCGCTCTTACCCCTCGCTGCAGCGCCTGGCGACTCCTTTGACGGCGCTGTGGTGGTGGCCAACACGGTGGAAGGCAGTGGCAAGGGGGCACGCGTACGTTTGAGCATGGAGAGCTCAGGCGGTGGTCTGGCCTTTGACCCACAGTCCGCTCCCAAAATACTCACGGTGGACGAGAATGGCGAAACAACTCTGCGCTTCCGCATGAAAGCTCAAGACACCCTGGGAGAAGCCAGTGTGCGCTTTACCGCTTTGCTGGAGGGTTCACCTGAAAAGCCTGTGGTACGCACACAGACGGTATCTGTACGACCACCAGTGCCACGTTTACGCACGGAACATATCAGTTCCCTGCACGGCCCCACCGTAGTTGACGTGCCGCGCGACATCTATCCCTTTGAAGCAAAAGGGCAGGCCACCGTAGCCGCAATGCCCGTACTGGCGCTGCGCGATCTGCTGGCCAAGCTGGATAGCTATCCCTATGGCTGCACGGAACAACTCGTGAGCCGTGCCTTGCCCTATGCGGCGCTGCTGGGTATGCCCGACACACAACGAGAGCTGCTGCGCAGCCCCAACGTCGACCCTGAAACTCTGCGCAAGCGTGGTGACACCACTATCAATGCGGCACTGGCTGCCATTGGAAATACTATCGACTATGACGGTGTGAGCCTGTGGCCCGGCGAAAAAGCCAACGACTTTGTGACAGCCTATGCGGCAGACCTGCTCATGACACTACAGGAAAGCAAGGTTACAACTCCCGGGGCTCTAGCGAAACGAGTGCTGGATAGGTTAGAGCGTATTGTTGGTCGCCAACCCGCGAACATTAACGATGCCCGCATCAAGCTATACGGGGCCTGGGTACTCCAGCGCGACGGACGCATCATGACACAGGAATTGGAACGCCTTGAACAATGGTTTAAAAACAATACCCGTGGATGGGAGACGGATGTAGCCGCTGCCTTCTTGGCAGACAGCCGCCTCATGCTTCGTCTGCGTCGGCAGGCAAATCGTACAATGCCGGCCAGCGTCAACACCAATGACGATCCCTTCCTCTCCACAGGCGCGGCAAGGGCCCTCTATGCTCTCATGGTGCTCAAGCACTTTCCTGACAAAATGCAGAACATCCCTCTGCAGCCATTGCTAGACAGCGCTTTTACCACCACGGCTACAACCGTAGACATGGCATTAACTGCCCGCACCCTGATTGTATGGAACAAAGAGGCCGCCAGCAGCCTGAACAATATTGACCTCACCTGCTCGCGTTACGGCCAGGGCTTTTCACCTGCCAGTGGTCAAGCTGACATACTGGGCTCCATTCTTGTGCTCGACGCCCCAGGCTGCCAGCAATACCACGCAGATCTGCCTGCTGCACAAGACCTGCATATGCTTGTCACAACCGAGGGCTTCGACCGCACACCTCCAGCCGCTGACGGCGGCAATAATCTAGAGTTGCATCGTCGCTACTGCAATGCCAGAGGAGAAACTGTAACCACTGCCAAGTTGGGCGATGTACTCACTGTTGAACTAACCGTACAGCCTGTAAAAAATGTGAAGAACGTAGTGCTGGTAGATCTTACGCCTGGTGGCTTTGAACCAGTCCTGGAAAAAGACGGAGAGCGAGAGACGCAGGAAGGCCTTGTACGCTTCGAACGCCGTGAAGATCGTGCCATTTTCTTCACTAATTTGAGTGGAGAACGGCAGATCTTTACTTACAAGGTACGTGCCACCACAAGAGGCCACTTTGTGTTGCCAACGGCAACGGGTGAAGCCATGTACGACCCGGCGACCAATGCCCATACGGGCGGTGGATATATTACCGTCGAATAGAGTCCTTATCTCTCGAAAGGGCGGTTCCTGTATACAGATGCTACGGGAACCGCCCCTGGAGTCAACGTGCCACACACGTACCACAATGGAAAAGAAGGACATAACACAGCAGATCCCCTCGCGGAGATGGTGGAATTTCCTGAGATTATTGATCTGTCTCTTCTGTGTGCCCTCGTGCATCTTGCTAGCATGGCTCATATTTGTCCCCTGCCCCCATCCCCTGGACGGACGCGATTTTTCACGCATAGTTCAGGACAGACGTGGCAGTCTGCTCAGAGTCAGCCTTTCCTCTGATCAGAAATATCGCATCCGTACGCGATTGACAGACATCCCCCCTGAGGCTGTAGACGCTATACTGCGCTATGAAGACAGGTTCTTCTGGTACCATCCCGGCGTGAACCTCTTTGCCCTAGCACGTTCAGCATGCTGCATCCTTACTGGAGGACGACGCATGGGAGGCTCCACCATCACCATGCAGGTAGTTCGTCTGATACACGGACTTGAGACGGGCAGTATACAGGCCAAGATTGTGCAACTGTTGCTGGCACTACAGCTGGAATGGCACTACAGCAAAGAAGATATTCTGGAGGCGTACTTCAATCTGGCCCCCTATGGCGGCAATGTGGAAGGACTGGGGGCAGCTGCCCTGTGCTACTTCC
The DNA here is from genome assembly GCA_017454325.1 of Desulfovibrio sp. Classification (GTDB taxonomy): domain Bacteria; phylum Desulfobacterota; class Desulfovibrionia; order Desulfovibrionales; family Desulfovibrionaceae; genus Desulfovibrio. The sequence goes on from JAFTDG010000114.1 coordinate 18,939, forward strand.
ACAAAAGCCCGTCACAGCTTACCAAAACGGAAAGCGCGGCCCTCATGCTTGTACCGCAAAACCCCGTGCGCCGCAGACCCTCTATATACAATCCGGCCTTTCACGATGCTTTACGCCGTCTCAATGCCACTTGGTTAGGTCAGGAGGAAGACGCACCGCTCCGCGTGTATGACTTACACGACATGCCCTTTGGGGCACCTCACCTATGTGCTGAACTGCTGAAACAACCTGGGAATGACATAGTCCGTACTACCCTCGACCCTACTGCACAGGAACGTCTAACCCGCCACCTGGCACGTTTTGCCGCCCGTCACAGTGCCTACGGACTGAATAACTGTGCCGCCCTCTTGCTGCACTGGCCCAGCATGGAAGTCCGGGCGCTGGTAGGTTCAGCCGATTTTTACAATACTGCCATTGAAGGTCAGGTGGACGGAACGCGAGCACGGCGTTCACCAGGGTCCACCCTTAAGCCCATGATTTATGCACTGGCACTGGCACAGGGACTCATCCATCCCCAAACCTTACTGGCCGACACCCCGCGTACCTTCGCTGACTACGAGCCAGAAAATTTTGACGGGGCATTTCGCGGGCCTGTAGCAGCCGCCGAAGCATTGCGGGCTAGCCGCAATGTTCCCGCCATCGCGCTGGCCGCACGCCTGAAAAATCCCAATCTTTATGCTTTCCTGCGCCATGCTGGTGTGCACTTTGCTGCATCTGAAGAACATTATGGACTGGCCCTGGTTCTGGGCGGTGCCGAGGTCAGCATGCGCGAACTGGCAGGTCTCTATGCTATGCTTGCTAATAAAGGAGTATGGCGACCCCTACGCTACACTCTGAATGGTACTGATGTACCAGATATGACGAATACAACGGACACGACAAATACCCATCCTACTACCCCCTTGCCCCTGCTCTCGCCCGAAGCGGCCTTTGTGACACTTACCATGCTGGAATCACCAGATCCGGATCGTCGTATACGCTCCCAAAACGGCGTTATCCTTCCCGTACGCCTCAAAACGGGGACATCTAATGGTTTTCGCGATGCCTGGGCTCTAGCCCAATTTGGGCCATATATTTTGGCTGTGTGGGTTGGAAATTTCAATAATAGCGCTAATCCGCTCCTGGTGGGCGGACTTACGGCAGCCCCCCTCCTGTTGGAAATAGCACGCGCCCAAGCTGCCAACGAGCCCATGACCGACCCCTTTGCCACGCCCGCCCCCGACCTCAATGTGGAGCGCGTAACCGTGTGTACGGCCACAGGCGACCTTGATACTTCCCTTTGCCCAGAAACCACGGAGACCTGGTTCATCCCCGGAGTTTCGCCCCTGATCCCTTCAAATATTTTTCGTCCCATTCTGGTGGACAAGATCACCGGCCTGCGTGCCTGTGCCCCTGAAGAAGGTCGCACCGAAACACGCGTGTGGGAATTCTGGCCTAGTGACTTGGCCACTATGTTTGCCCGCGCAGGACGCCCCAAGCCAGCACCACCACCCTATATGCCACAGTGTCTGCGCCAGTTGCAGGCTTCCGGAAGGGCTCCTGATATCGTACAGCCACGTGAAGGACTTACCTACCGCAGGGCAGCATCAGGCAGCAAGGGACAAGAAATAGTTCTTCTGGCACATGCCGAGGCAGACGTACGTAACCTGCACTGGTTTATCAACGGGAGTTATATAGGCAGCAGTCTCCCAGGAGAGCCTCTGCTCTGGCAGGCCAAGGTGGGCGATATGATGGTTCGTGTGGTGGATGATGCCGGACGGGCCAGCCTGCGTACGTTACGCGTTCGTCCAGCACCATAATACAGGCCTTGCTTTCTTCACAAACTTGTATCTTGATTTGGTTGATACATTATTAGCCAACTATTAGACGTATCTCCTCAAAAACGTTTGTTCATAAAAAACGCATTACTAAAATTCATACTGATATTATCCTAAGATACGTTTTAAACTGCCACTTTTACGCATTTCAGATGCGCTGCCCTAGGGCCACCAGTGCTGCGGCATTGCGAGCGGCCATACGCAGGTTGTCATAGCCTTCATGCAATGCCTCTGCCACGGTACACGGACGGTATACGGCATCTGTCACAGCATCAATGCCATTGGCAAACACCGAGGTAAAATCGCGTGTAAGGCAGCCGCCAATAGCCATAACGGGTATGCCTCTGCGTTTTGCCACACGAGCTACGCCAATAGGGGTTTTGCCATGGGCGGTCTGCCCGTCAATGCGCCCCTCGCCGGTTACTACAAGATCGGCATTATGTAAGAGCCCGTCTAAGCCCACGGCTTCGGTGACAATATCTACGCCATGCCGCAACCTGCCGTGTAAAAAGGCATAGATAGCCCCACCCATGCCTCCTGCGGCGCCCGCGCCGGATATAGTCATCATGTCTACTCCCAATGTCTGCTGCGTAATGACCGCAAAATGACGCAGATTGGCATCCAAAAAAACAACCATCTCCGGTGTGGCTCCCTTTTGGGGACCAAACACGGCTGAGGCCCCTTGGGGGCCGCACAAAGGATTATCTACATCACAGGCCACATCAATAGTTGCTTCGCCCAAACGTGCATCAAGTTCGGAAAGATCAATGGAGGCAAGGTCTCTCAGGCCTTCCCCGGTTGGGACAATACTCTCCCCCCGCGAGGTGAGCAGGCGTGCCCCAAGCGACTGCAGCATTCCCGCACCGCCATCATTAGTGGCACTACCACCTATGCCAATAATAAACTTACGCGCACCTGCATCCAGTGCAGAACGAATGAGTTGTCCTGTGCCCACACTGCTGGTGTGCAAGGGATTACGGTTTGCCGGGGGTACAAGGGCTAGTCCACTGGCGGCAGCCATTTCAAGTATGGCCGTTACACCGTCACCACTTAGGCCGTAAAAAGCCTCTACAGGTTCGCCCAACGGGCCTTGAACCTGAACTGGAACCCGGCGTCCACCCGTTGCAGCGATGACGGCCTCCACCGTGCCCTCTCCGCCATCTGCCATAGGCACAAGAACATAGTCCGCCTGAGGGAATATTTCTCGAAAGCCGGCTGCTATGGCACTCGCAGCCTCTTGCGCACTGAGAGATTCCTTGTAGGAATCCGGAGCAATGACAATCTTCATACAAACTCCTACAAACTGAGGGAACTCAAGGCATACACACGGCATAGGGTTGCGCCCGGAAAAAAACGCATGCCGGAGGGTGGCATCTTGCCATTCCCTAGAGAATGGCTATAGTACATGCAGAAAAGCAGAAAAGCTATATTCGGCCGCCGGTGTTTCCCGTGCGGCTGGCAACCCCCACTGGGAGCTGTACATGAGCATCAAAACTGTTCTAGCCTTTTTTATTATTGTATGTTGTTCCTTTGCACTTGCCTTACCAGACATGGCTGATGCCGCCCGCATGGGAGGCGGTCGCTCTTTCGGCAGTAAACCCTTTATGAACGCTCCAGCTCAGGCACCCAGGCCATCGACGGCACCAACGCAGGGCATGTCCCGGCAGCAGACTCAGCAGCCTGGTGCCGCAGCTACAGCCAGGCCAGGCATGTTTGGTGGCATGGGCGGCATCTTCGGCGGTCTTCTGGCCGGTACACTACTCGGTTCACTACTCGGCGGACATGGCTTTGCAGGCGGAGGGCTGCTGGATATTCTCTTCTTAGGCCTGGTTATTTACCTTGGATTAAAACTCTTTACATCCTTCCGCAATAACAGGCGAACCCAACCCGCAACAGTTGGCGCAGACGACGGGATAACGAACAAATACCACACGACAGGCCCCATGCAGCGTACAGACAACGCAGGATGGGATGTGCTGCGTACCCCAGGGCAGGGGGGCATAAATGCCTCTGAACCACAGATTTCTGTTCCTGACGGTTTTGATGTAGAAGAATTTTTGCGTGGAGCTAAAATGGCCTATACACGCCTGCAAAGCTCATGGGACAAACGTGATCTTACCGACATCGCCCAGTTTTCCACACCGACGGTGCAAAGGATTGTACGTGAGCAAATGGCAGCCGACCCCAACCCTGGCAGAACAGAACTGTTGCTGGTTAATGCGCAGCTGTTAGGAGTAACCAATGAAGAGCGCGAGCAGTATGCTCAGGTATTCTTTGATGTACTGCTGCGTGAAACGCCAAACCAGCAGACCCCCACATCTGCCAGGGAAATTTGGCATTTTGTTCGTCCTGTGACGGGGGGCAACTGGAAGCTAGACGGAATACAGCAAGTAGAATAACTGCACATATCTGTTGTATTATAATATTGTACGGGCTGGACATCATGGTTTCAGCCCGTTTTAATTACTGTATCAAAATCGGGAGACGGGAATGACCAACTATGTTGCAAAGCATGACAAACTCATGCGCTACCTTGAAATGACCATCGAAACCGCCACCCCGGAATATTCCAAGGTAACCATGCCCATCACCGAGAATCACAAAAATGGTATGGGCGTAGCGCATGGGGGTGCTATTTTTGCCCTAGTGGATGTAGCCTTTGGCTCCGCAGCCAATGCCGCAAAAACGAGTGGCGTTGTCAGCCTGCACAGTTCTATTGAATTCCTGCGACCGGGTACGGTATCACCTCTTACAGCCGAGGCATTTGTGGTCCGTGACGGAAAGCATATTCTCAATTACGATGTCAAAGTACATGACGGATCAGGCGTTCTGGTGGCCCGCAGCATGTGCGCTGGCTTTCAGACAGACATCCCTCTGCCAGACTAAACCTACCATCACGGAAGGTCATGGCTTTCCACAATGCCTGCCTCGTCTGCCATCGTAGATTCACTTACGGTCGACGCTGAACCACCTGGTGCCACACCCGACACTTGTTCCTGTCGGAAATCGTCAATATGACCAGCTCGTTGCGGTAGCATGAGATAGCTCGTCACAGATATAATACCTTGCACTTTGCGCGCTGCCTCAATGGCCAGATCTTTTTCCTGCACATCTTGCACTACTCCCAGCAGCACTGCACGCCCTGCATTCACTTCCGTATCTATACGGGTTGAAGAAAGCCCTGGTGTGCCAATAAGGGCCGTCCGCAGTTTGGTTGCAAGTACAAAGTTACTGGTACCACTCGTTACCTTTGTAAACCAGTGCGGCGTGATAGATCGCGGCGAGTAGCGTCGTGCAATGGCAAGTGCCTTTTCCTGCATATTGCTAGGAACTTCACCTACAAGGAATACATGCCCGTAGAAACTATATACCGCGATCTCCAAACCGCCGGTGAAACTCTCGTTGAGCAGGGCTGTTTTGATTTTTGCAGAAAGTTTTTTATCAGTGGTCATGGTGCCCATGAGCCGCTGATCATCATATACGGAATAGGCACAACCATTGAGAATTGCCACCATAAACAGCAGTAAAAGAGTACCTACTTTTTTTTGCATGAGATCTCCCTTCGGCTATTCCTGCACACGCTGAATGCGCGCCCCCACAGCCGTCAGCTTATGTTCAATGTGCTCATAGCCGCGATCCAGATGATAAATGCGGCGCACCTCTGTAACGCCCTGTGCAGCCAGACCGGCCAGCACCAGCGATGCGCTGGCACGCAGGTCAGACGCCATAACAGGTGCCCCCGTGAGCTTTTGTACGCCGCGCACCATGGCTGTGTGCCCGGAAACCTTAATTTGTGCTCCCATGCGCATTAGCTCAAGCACATGCATAAACCGGTTCTCAAAGATACTTTCTTCTACAACGCTGGCACCGTCTGCAAGACACATGAGCGCCATAATCTGGGCCTGCATATCTGTAGGAAAACCGGGGTAAGGTTGCGTTTTCACATCTGTACCACGCAAGGGGACAGCGCACCGGGCAAGAACCCCTTCAGGCGTTTCGTTTATTTCCATACCCATGCTATTCAGCTTGCGCACAACGGATTCCAACTCCTGAAACGGACAATTGTGCAGCAAAAGTTCACCGCCGGTAATGCCTGCGGCTACCATAAAGGTTCCCGCCTCAATGCGGTCGGGCATGACCGCATACTGGCCGTCACTTAAAGAGGTGACCCCCTGAATATGAATTACTGATGTGCCGTGCCCCTCAATCTTAGCACCGCATGTACGTAAAAAATTTGCCAGATCAACGATTTCAGGTTCTCGTGCGGCATTTTTAAGCACGGTTTCCCCTTCCGCAAGAGAGGCAGCCATTAAAAGATTTTCTGTGCCGCCCACAGTGGGCATATCAAAGGTGATGTGTGTTCCCTTGAGACGACGACAGCGACCAATAATGTACCCTTCTTCCAACTGGAAGCTCGCTCCCATCAGCTCTAGCCCCTTGAGGTGCTGGTCCACAGGACGAGCACCAATGGCACAGCCTCCAGGCAGAGCTACGCGTGCTCTGCCAATGCGTGCGAGCAGTGGACCGAGACAAAGAACAGAGGCCCGCATGGTGCGCACCAGATCATAAGGAGCTTCCGGCAACAGATCGCCGGGTTCTACCTGCACGCAATGCTCGCTGTATGTGCAGGTGCAGCCCAGCATGTTGAGGAGCTTGATGGTTGTGTGGATATCGCGCAGGTTGGGGACGTTAGTTACTGTGAAAGGCTTTGACAGCAGAATACAGGCAAACAAAATAGGCAGTGCCGCATTTTTAGAGCCACTGATGTCTATGCCTCCGGTCAACGGAACGCCACCTTCAATCACCAGCTTATCCATGTCTTCCCCCGAACAACTGATTATTGTCTGACCGCTACTGCGTTGCTCTTTATCAAATGTTCCCTGCAGCATTACAACAGTAAAAAATGTGTAGGCTGTTTTCTAAAGAAAATCCAGACATCCTAACTGAAAAAAAACTTGCCAAGAAACGTATGTTTGCATATTATTTTTTTCTACGGCGGAAGTAGCTCAGTTGGCAGAGCACCTGGTTGTGGCCCAGGTGGCCGTGGGTTCAAGTCCCACCTTTCGCCCCATCAGCTTTACTCCACGCTGCATGGCGCGTTTTTTTTCGGAGCGTGGCGCAGCTTGGTAGCGCATTTGCTTTGGGAGCAAAGGGTCGCTGGTTCAAATCCAGTCGCTCCGACCAAGAAAATAAAGGGCTTACGGTAACAATCACCGTAAGTCCTTTTTGTCTGAATCCACATTCATTAATCATATAAGTGTTTCCTGCATTTTCTTTGAAAAAATTATTCTCGTCTACTTGTGTCACTAGATACGACCACAGTTATCAATACCTTCTTAAATCCTACTCTGGAAAAGTAAAAACGGTCTTACCTTCCACAAGGAATTAAAATGAGTATTTCAAGGCTCACCAAGACAAATCTTATCATTGTATGCATCCTGTGTATCGGATTCAGCACAATCTCAGCATTGTATCTTCATGAATTTTATAAGGATGCCAAACTACATATGCACCATGAAGCCGAACTGGAGATGTCGGATATCTATACACGGCTGACCTCTCTTTTTATCCGACAGCTTACAGTCTCAACTTCCATGGCCAATGACGGTTTCCTCATTTCCTTTCTCAGCAATGAAGAATCCTATAAAGACAAGGATTTTGAACAACTGATCAAAAACTACCTGAACGGTTTTATCAACATATATGGATTTGATGCGACGTTTTTGTCCATAACCAAAAACAGGACACTGTATTCCAACAGGGGATTTGACCGTATCCTTACCAACGACGATGCCAGTGCATGGTATAATGCTGCTCTGTCCCACGACAGACCTTATGATCTCAATATCGATACGGACAAATTCGCCAATAATGAACAATCCTTATTCGTCAATTACAAGGTCTGGAGTCACCAAGACAAGCTCCTCGGAATAATCGGCGCATGCATTCATATGGATAAAATACTTGCTTCCATCAGAGACTTTGAGCGTTCTTCCGGTGTCCGGGTCAAACTCATTGACACTGATGGAAACATCAAAATTTGCACGACAGAAATTGAACAGCAAAAAAACTGGTTCTCCCTACCGGGTAATGAATATTTCAGGGAACAATTACGCTGGTCAGTGCTGAAGACTTCTGATGTCGCTGACAGCAATCCGGAAACAATGACATATGTCTACGCCAAGTATCTTCCTGATTTGTCATGGTTTATCATTGTAGAACATCCCACAGACATATTTTTTAAAAACATGCACCACAATGTCTTCAAGACTGTTCTTATTCTTGGGACAGTGCTTTTAATAACCATGCTCGTCATTGGCAATGTCATCCACAAATTTGAACATGAAATTACAGAGCTCGCAGAGCGGCAGAAAGAAAAACTTAATACCATGCGCGACGCCATGATGATGACACTTGCCGACCTTGTGGAAAATAGGGATCAGAATACAGGAGAACATATCCAGAAAACAGCAGCCTATGTAAAAATCATCATGGAAGAACTACAACGGGAAGGAGCGTATAACGGGAGGATTACTAATGACTATATCCACGCAGTAGTGCGCTCTGCACCACTGCACGACATTGGCAAAATCAATGTTCCAGATGCCATTTTGAATAAACCTGGAAAACTTACGGACGAGGAATTTGCCATCATGAAAACACATGCGGCAGTGGGGGGCAATGTCATCGGACATATCCACGACCTTATTCCGAATTCTTCGTTTCTGGGCGAAGCGAAGAATATAGCCACATACCATCACGAAAAATGGGACGGCAAAGGCTATCCGGGAGGTCTTTCTGGTGAAAACATTCCGCTTTCCGCACGGGTCATGGCTGTAGCCGATGTGTTTGATGCCCTCGTCTCAGAACGCCCTTATAAAAAGGGATTTCCCATTGAAAAAGCTTTTTCCATAATCCAGGAAGAACGGGGTACACACTTTGATCCACAGATTGTAGACGCCTTTTTTGCGGTCAAGGATAAAATCATTGAAGTGGAACGCAAATTCAGGGAAAAATAATTGGTTACACCTTGAAAATCCAACGAATTCGTCACGCCTTGGAGCAGGACGATGACAACAATGGTGGCCAACGGTTACGCAAGGGCCGTCAGATCGTAGGAGGTATTTTCCACGATGTCACAGGTAACGAGGGCTCCGGGCGTGACTCCAGGGCCACTCACATAGGTGATGCCGTCCACCTCAGGGGCCTGCAGCCATACACGACCGCTGTGCAGCCCCGGCCAGTCAGGGTGCGGTGCATCTACCAGCACCTCCATGCGGCTGCCCACATGCTTCGCCAGTAGCTGTTCACTGATATCGGACTGAATTTCCATCAGGGTATTACGCCGTTCATTTTTGACGTCCTCTGGCACCTGATTGGGCAACGTGGCTGCTACAGTGCCATCTTCCGCCTGATAGGTGAAGACGCCCACATGCTGGAAGCGATTTTCCTCCACAAACCGACACAAATACTCGAAGTGCTCCTGGGTTTCGCCGGGATAGCCTACAATGAAGGTTGTTCGCAGTACAGCTTGTGGCAGGGCTGTGCGAACTCGATCCAACACACATCTGGGGTCTCCCCTAAAGGGGCGTCCCATGCATTTGAGCATTTTCGGGTGGGCATGCTGCAGAGGGATGTCCAGATAGGGAAGAAGAGGCGGCCCCAGAAAGGCCAGACAACGCAAAAGTTCTGTCGTGACACCTGTGGGGTAGAGGTAGAGCAGGCGCAGCCAAGCTAGGCCATCTAGATTGGCCAGGCGTTCCAGCAGTCTAGGCAGAGCATGCTTCTGGCCAAGGTCTGTCCCCCATGAAGTCAGATCCTGTGCAACCAGAATGAGTTCCCGTACGTTCTGACGTAGCAAACAGTTGGCTTCGGCCACAATGGCGTCTGCCGAGAGCGACCTAAGCCTGCCCCTGATGGAAGGGATGGTGCAGAAGGCACAGTGATGCTCACATCCCTCTCCAATTTTGAGCCAGGCATAAGATGGGCCGGTGGAGAGCAGTCGCCCTTTGCCTGGCTGGCAGGGGGGAGGTTCAGGCAGGCCCAGTGCACTGGCCAGCATGGCGGGCCAGTGCGGCAGGACAGCGGTTGGCAGCCAGAGGTCCACTTCTGGCAGTTCACGTGCCAGTTCTTTCTGACCATAGCGGCCTACCATGCATCCGCCTACAGCCAGGAAGGGTTTGCGTTTACAATGGCTAAGGCGGTGCACGGCGTCTACAACGGCATGCACTGACTCTTGTACGGCTGGAGCAATAAATCCGCAGGTATTGATAAATACCATCTGGGCGCGGCCCATGTGTTGCACATGCTGTACAGGAACACCCAATGAACCAAGCAGGCGTTCAGTATCTACCCGGTTCTTGGGGCAGCCAAGACTGAGGGACCAGATTTTCAAAATGCTTCCTTATATCTTCCACCGGTTGCTGCAGAACTGACCATGTGGGCATAACGTCGCAGCACAGCATAGGGGCACTCTTTTGTGGGTGGGACAAACGCTGCCCGACGAGCCTCTAGTTCCTTGGCATCCACTATGAGGTTCAGCGTACGCCTCGGTATATCTATGTGGATTATATCTCCTTCTTGTACAAGGGCTATAACTCCACCATCCGCAGCTTCAGGTGAAATATGACCGATAGCTGCACCATTGGTACCACCAGAGAAGCGGCCATCGGTAAGAAGAGCCACATCCTTGCCCAGTCCCATGCCCGTGATAGCAGCTGTGGGCGAGAGCATCTCGCGCATGCCTGGCCCTCCCCGTGGTCCTTCATAGCGTATGACCACGCCATCTCCGGGTTTGATTTTGCCGTCGAGGATAGCGTGCATAGCATCCTCTTCACAGTCAAAAACACGGGCTCGCACATCACGGCACATCATTTCCGGTGCTACGGCCGATTGCTTTACCACCGCACCTTCAGGGGCCAGACTGCCGTGTAGAATGGCAATACCGCCCTGTGAAGAATACGGATTGTCCACACTGTGGATAACTTCCGGGTCGAGGATACGCGCTTTAAGATCCGTCAGGTTTTCGCCTACAGTTTTGCTCGTGGCCGTAATACAGCCTTTATGGATAAGGCCGAGTTTGTCGAGTTCGCTCATGACGGCGGGAATGCCTCCGGCATTGTCAAGATCAACCATAAAATGTGAGCCTGCGGGTGAAAGCTTGCAAAGATTGGGACTCTTACGGCTGACTTCGTCAAAAATCTCAAGCCCGAGTTTAAGGCCAGCCTCACCAGATACGGCGGGCAAGTGCAATACTGTATTTGTAGAACAGCCCAGGGCCATATCAACGGCCACGGCATTGGCCACGCTATCGGCTGTCACGATGTCAAGCGGACGGATATTTTTACGCAAGAGGTCCATAACCTGCATACCCGCTTTTTTGGCTAGGCGTATGCGTGCGCTGCTTGCTGCGGGAATAGTACCGTTGCCCGGCAGGGCCACACCAATGGTTTCGGCCAGGCAATTCATGGAATTGGCTGTGAACATGCCGGCACAGGCCCCGCAACCGGGGCAGGCGCGTTCGGTCAGGTGTTCCAGTTCATCCTCGGTCATAGCACCACTGCGTACCTTGCCCACCGCCTCGAACACCGTTATGAGGTCACCTCGCTGATGCGGGCCAATATCGCCGGGAAGCATAGGTCCGCCGGAAACAAGCACTGAGGGGATGTTTAAGCGCATCATTGCCATGAGCATGCCCGGTACGCATTTGTCGCAGTTGGGAATAAATACCAATGCGTCAAAAGCATGGGCGCGGGCCATGATCTCAATGGAGTCGGCGATAAATTCGCGAGAAGGCAGGGAAAAACGCATTCCCTCGTGGTTCATAGCGATGCCGTCACACACGGCGATGGCCGGAAATTGCAAGGGAGTACCGCCGGCTATGCGTACGCCTGCTTTGACAGCCTCTGCCAGACTGTTCAGATGCATGTGACCAGGTACAACCTCGCTTGCAGCATTGACCACGCCTACCAAGGGACGATCCATTTCCTCTCTGGTAAGGCACAGGGCATAAAGCAGGGAACGGTGAGGGGCTTTTTCCAGCCCGCATTTCATTTTTTTGCTGCGTTCTTCGGCATCCATGGAATTATCCTCGTGCTAAAAATATTATGAACAGGCATAGTATAAAACCCTGCATCCTGTACTGGCGAGCAGTAATACGTACATATACCTGCCCTTGCCGAGCTATTTTTCACTATTATCCATAAAACAAGGGCAGGCCAGCTTTTCAAATACTGGCTTGCCCTTGATATTATCAACCTACGGCTTTTTCAATAAGTCGCAGTTGTTCGTACACATAGGCATAAATACCACTTCACGCCTGTTTGTGGCGTTCAGAGTGTGTTCACTTTATGCACAAAACTGCAGGTATATCTCGAACCCTATTCAGCATTGCTCTCGTTTTGTCTTGAAGCGGCTTCTGATGAGTTCGAAGATGCCTCTGTCGTATTATTGGGTTGTTGCTCTTTTGAAGCACTTTTTTCCGTAACATCTTTAGTTAACTCAATAATGGCCATCGGAGCATTATCACCCTTACGGGGTACTGCCAATTTGAGTATGCGTGTATACCCACCGGGCACGCCGGCATACTCAGGACCGATCGTATCAAAGAGCTGTTTTACAAGAGCATGGTCATTAAGCAACCGATATGCCTGCCGACGCGCATGAAGATCGTTACGCTTGGCAAGGGTAACGAGGGGTTCCACTACACGACGCAGCTCTTTAGCCTTGATTTCTGTAGTACGGATCTTACCATGTATAAGCAAAGCCTTGGCAAGATTTTGCAACAGGGCTTTACGATGCGCAGGCGTACGCGATAGTTTCCTGCCGGAATTTTTATGCCTCATTTTGACGCTTCCTCTTCCATTCCTGATATTTCTTATCGAAGGAGTCAACCTTCATACCAAAATCCAACCCCATATCCAGAAGGACTCCCTTGATCTCATCCAGCGATTTTCGGCCGAAATTTTTCGTTTTAAGCATATCAGATTCGCTGCGTTGCACAAGTTCGCCTACTAAAGATATATTGGCACTACGAAGACAGTTGGTTGCACGTACAGAAAGTTCAAGATCATCTATACTCTTGAACAAATGTTCGTTAATTTCACCGCTGTCTCCGCCACCAAGTTGGGCATCACCTGAAACTCGCTCATCGAAATTGATAAAGACAGTGATTTGATCCTTGATGATTTTTGCACTATAGGCAATAGCATCCTCTGGCGTCAGGGAACCATCTGTCCAAACTTCAAGAATCAGCCGATCATAATTTGTCATTTGGCCTACACGTGCTTGTTCAACAGAATAGGCTACTTTACGGACAGGTGAAAAACTTGAATCAAGTTTTATGAGACCGATTTCATCGCTCAACCCATCATGCATATCAGCCGGCACATAGCCTTTACCCATGCGAACCTCAAACTCCATTTCCAGCGGAACATCTTCGGTAAGCGTTGCAATGTGCTGTTCTGGATTCAAGACTTCGACATGCTGATTCGTAACTATCTGTGCTGCACTCACTTGTCCTTTACGATCCACATGCAGGGAAAGACGCTGCGGCTCATCGGTGTCCATACGCAAGCGTACCTGCTTAATGTTAAGAATTACATCGGTAATATCTTCAAGAACACCGTGAATTGTAGTGAACTCATGCTGTACGCCTGTAATTTTTACAGAAACAAAGGCTGCACCTTGAAGAGAAGACAAAAGCACACGGCGCATGGCATTTCCAATGGTCGTTCCATAGCCTCGCTCCAATGGTTCACATACGAACTTACCGTGAGTCGCACTCGCTGTCTCTTCATCACGAAGTATTTGATCTGGTTTTACCAGCTCAGACCAATTGCGTGTATTTATTAGCCGTTCACCCTGTTTGATAAGCATGCGTATCCCCGGTTATTTCGAGTATAGTTCGACAATCAGTTGCTCATTGACGGGGAACTGGATGTCATCTCGCTGTGGCAGAGCTTTCACAGTACCTTTGAAGGCAGCACCATCTGCCTCAAGCCATGCTGGGCATCCACGACGGGCAATAACTTCCTGAGCACCGGCAAGCACAGGGATCTTACGGTTCTTTTCAGGAACTTCTATGCTGTCACCAACTTTAACCTGAAGAGAAGGAATATTTACCTTGCGCCCGTTAAGGGTAAAAACGCCATGACGGACGAGTTGACGCGCCTGATTGCGCGAATTGGCAAACCCGAGGCGATAGACAACATTATCAAGTCGCCTTTCAAGAATAACTAGGAGGTTTGTGCCTGTAACGCCTTTCTGCATTTCTGCTTTTTCAAAATAGCCATGGAACTGACGTTCCAAGATGCCATAAGCACGACGGGCTTTTTGTTTCTCACGCAGCTGAACGGCATATTCACTAACTTTTTTACGCGTTCTGCCATGCTGTCCTGGGGCGTAAGGACGACGATCATAAGCACATTTTTCGCTGAAGCAGCGGTCACCCTTCAAAAAAAGTTTACAGCCTTCACGACGGCACATGCGGCACTTGGCTTCTGTATATTTGGCCATTGATTGTTCCTTTTACGTTATGCACACGGCGCGCAGACTAGACGCGACGCCGTTTTGGAGGCCGGCAACCGTTGTGCGGAATAGGAGTAATATCGCGTATAAAAGCAACCTTGAACCCTATAGCAGAAATGGCTCGCATGGCGGCCTCTCGTCCAGAACCAGGGCCCTTCACATAAATACCCACCGTGCGCATACCATTGTCTTGTGCTTTTCTGGCTGCCGTTTCTGCAGCAACCTGGGCGGCGAATGGGGTAGACTTACGTGATCCTTTGAAACCACTCTGTCCCGAGGATGCCCACGAAACAGCATTTCCGCGCGTATCCGTAAAAGTTACAATAGTGTTATTGAATGTGGCCAAGATATGGGCAATACCCACGGGCACATTCTTCCTTTCCTTTTTCTTGACCACTTTTTTGGGTCTGGCCATACATAAACCTCTGGTTGATGCTTGTCAGATGTATTTTCCGCCTTGGGCGGAACATCCGTTCGTCCTCACGGCAGCATTAATATATAAAGCTGCTTACGCTTTACAAACTGCGACAAGCGCAGCCTTGCCTATTTTTTCTTACCCACAGCACCGCGGCGAGGCCCTTTACGGGTACGTGCGTTTGTGTGGGTACGTTGTCCACGTACTGGCAGACCACGACGATGCCGTAATCCTCTGTAGCATCCAATGTCCATCAGACGTTTGATACTACCAGAAATTTCACGTCGAAGATCGCCTTCAACCTTGTAATTCTGTTCAAGTTCCTTGCGGATCTCGTTCACTTCATCAGCTGAGAGCTCGTCAATATTCCGTTCCCAGTTAACGCCGGTCGTGTCTAGAATTTTCAAGGCCGTGGAACGTCCAATGCCATAGATATAGGTGAGCGCAATGTCCACCCTTTTACCACGGGGTAAATCAACACCTGCTATTCTCGCCACAGTCAGTCTCCTGAGCTAGCCCTGGCGCTGTTTATGCCGGGGGTTTTCGCAGATAACTCGAAGCACTCCCTTGCGCCGGATAACCTTGCATTTCGGGCAAATCTTTTTAACGGAAGGCCGTACTTTCATAATTAATCTCCACTAATGAAACTTGTAGCTACCGGTATAATATATCCGGCTTGCGGCTTGGCCACAGTATATCCGCCGCTGCCCCCCAGTGGGGATTGAGAACGAATTATTTAGCCGCGTTCCAGCTATCTGTCAACTATCAATCGTATGTCTATTTAATCCTCTATCCGACACACTCAGAATTCGCGGTCCCTGAGGGGTAATGGCTACGCTGTGCTCAAAATGAGCGGCCCATTTTCCATCTCGCGTAACGGCTGTCCATTGGTCGTCGAGTATATCTACCTCATATGTTCCAAGAGTTACCATAGGTTCGATAGCTATGACCATGCCATTTTGAAGAGTTAAACCACGCATACCTGGTTTGAAGTTTGGAACCTCTGGTTTTTCATGCATTTGGGCACCCACGCCGTGTCCTACAAAACGGCGAACAACATTAAATCCAGCAGATTCCACATAATCCTGCACTGCTGCGCCGATTGCATATACGTCATTTCCGCTCATTGCCTGGTTTATGCCAACATACAGGCTTTCTTCAGTCACACGAAGCAGTTTTTGAACATCATCTGCAACTTTTCCTACAGGATAAGTACGTGCTGCATCGCCAACAAAACCATCGAATTCAACACCCATGTCGACGCTCACGATATCCCCCTCTTCGAGAGAACGCTCAGAGGGGAATCCATGCACCACTTGTTCATTTACCGAACAACATGAAGCATATGGGTATCCGTAATATCCCAGAAAAGCAGGTTTTACCTTATATGTGGAACACATATCACGAGCCAATTCTTCAATACGCATTGTTGAAATACCAGGGGCAACAATATCTCCAACAGCATCAAGAATATTGGCAACCATACGGTTTGCTTCGCGTAAGCGCGCTATTTCTCTTTCATTTTTTATGTAAGCGCCGTGGTATTTTTTCATGTTTCCGTTGCTCCACAACCTATAACACACTGCTAATCGATATAAATATAGAAAACGGGGAGAATTTAGTCATCTTTCGAAGCAGCGTAGTATATTGTCTTATACCACGCGATTACATCCTTCCAGTTTTACGTGCCTTGGCCATCAGCCCCTGATACTGGCTGGAAATCAAATGAGACTCAACTTGGTTCATAAAGTCCATAGCTACGCCGACCAGGATTAACAGGCTGGTTCCTCCAAAATAAAAGGGCACATTAAAATTGCTGATAAGCAACATGGGCAGTAAGCAGACTAAAGAGATATAAGTGGCTCCGGACAGTGTCAGCCGAGAAAGTACAGAATCTATATATTCCTGTGTTTTTTCTCCGGGGCGGATCCCTGGTATAAATCCACCGTTTTTCTTCAAGTTTTCAGCCATATCTTTGGGATCGAAAATTATGGCAGTATAAAAATAACAGAAGAAAAACATTAAGGCCACGTAAAGAATATTGTAGGCAACCCCGTGAGGGGAAAAGAACTCAGCAGCCTGCTTTAAATAAATATTTGTAGAGAATTGGCCGATTGTAGCCGGAAATAACAGTAACGAAGACGCAAAAATAGGTGGAATCACACCGGCTGTGTTCAAACGCAATGGCAGATGTGAATTCTGCCCGCCATACATTTTGCGTCCTATCTGCCGCTTTGCGTAGCTGATGGGTATGCGACGTTGGGCTCGTTCCACAAATACAATAGCAACAAGCACTGCTGCCATGAAGACAACAATGACCACCGCCATAAAAATGCTCATATCACCGGCTTG
Organism: Desulfovibrio sp.; assembly: GCA_017454325.1. Lineage (GTDB taxonomy): Bacteria > Desulfobacterota > Desulfovibrionia > Desulfovibrionales > Desulfovibrionaceae > Desulfovibrio. Next base: position 36,051 of record JAFTDG010000114.1, read on the forward strand.
AATGAGCGCAAGTGATTGAATAATCCCACGTGGGATCCCTACAACAATACCACAGAAAATGATTAGCGAGATACCGTTCCCAATACCGCGTTCAGTGATTTGCTCACCAAGCCACATTACAAGAACTGAGCCGGTGGTAAACGTCACCATGGTAACAAGACGAAACTGCCAACCGGGAGCAAGCACGACTGGCGAACCACCTGGGCTTGTCATGTTTTCAAGACCAATTGCAATACCAAGCCCCTGCACCAATGTGATACCCACGGTAAGATACCGGGTATACTGTGTGATTTTTCTACGACCTGCCTGCCCTTCTTCTCTCGCCATACGCTTAATATCAGGACTTACTACCTGCAACAGCTGCATAATAATGCTGGCAGATATATATGGCATTACGCCAAGCGCAAAGACTGACACATTGGACAGACCGCCACCGGAAAACATATCAAAAAGGTTAAAAAGCGTGCCTGCCATACTTTCAAAAAAGGAAGCTAATGCAGATGCATCCACGCCTGGAATTGGTACATGTACACCAATGCGGTAGCAGCATAAAATCAGGAAGGTCCAAGCAAGTCTTTTACCAAGAGCCGTTTGTCCTGACATGGTGTTTGCCGATCCTACTGCCATGAGACACTCTCTACGTTTACGCTTTTGGGGCAGTTCCTTATAGTTCATTGTTTTGAACTATGTGAATCCCATTACGAATATACACAACGCCATTGCCCGTCGCAAAAACGTGACAATGACGTCGTTGAAAAGGTGAAACCGCAGTTGCCTGCGGCTTCACCTGCTACTCAGCCGTTGACGCGGCTTCCAGCTCATTGATAGAACCGCCAGCCTGACGGATCTTCTCTGCTGCAGCCTGACTGAACTTATGCGCTTCAACTTTTAATGCTGTTTTCACTTCTCCGCGTGAAAGCACTTTAACAGCTGCTCCCATACGAGCAAGGCCCCGTGCATAGATATCTTCCAGCGTAATATCTGATTTTCCTTCAAATGCAGCCTGCAGTGCATCCAAATTAATGACATCATAGGTCACTTTGAAGGGATAGTTTTTAAAGCCATGTTTAGGAAGTCGGCGTTGAAGGGGCATCTGACCACCTTCAAAACCTGGACGTACGCCTCCACCGGCTCGAGCGTTTTGCCCTTTATGCCCTTTGCCAGCCGTGCAGCCCAAACCTGAACCTGCTCCACGCCCAACACGACGACGGGTTTTACGCTCCTCTGGAAAAGGAAATAGATTATGCAGTTGCATAGTATACAATCCCTCTGTCACTATTCTATAATAGCGACCATATGCGGAACTTTGGCAATTATCCCCCGAATTGACGGGGTATCCTTGAACATTTTAACCATCTCACGACGTCTGAGGCCAAGAGAATCCAGTAACTTGCGTTGTGCCGGCGTGGTGCCGATTCGCGAACGCACGAGTTTGACCTTGATTTCAGCCATAATTATTTCCTCGGAGCTTCCAGCTTCTTGCCTCGCAAGCTCGACACATCATCGGCACTTCGCAGGGAAACAAGGCCCTGCATGGTGGCACGAAGCACATTATGCGGATTATTGGTTCCTATGGCCTTAGCCAATACATCACGAACGCCTACAGCTTCCATCACGGCACGAACGGCACCACCGGCAATAATCCCTGTTCCTTCTGAAGCAGGTTTAAGCATAACCCGGCCAGCACCAAAACGGCCAAGCACTTCATAGGGGAGCGTACCCTCTACCAAGGGGATGCGAACCCTGTTTTTGCGTGCACGTTCGGTAGCCTTACGCAAGGCTTCAGGAACTTCCTGGGCCTTACCTAAACCGTAGCCAACGCCACCCTTGCCATCCCCAACAACAACAAGAGCACTAAAGCTGAAACGACGTCCACCTTTAACAACTTTCGCTACACGATTGAGAGAAACAATCTTTTCGATTTCACCCAGCTCGTTTTGTGGCGTTTCCGTATTTTCCTGACGCATATTAGAACTCCAGGCCGCCTTCGCGGGCGCCATCAGCTACGGCCTTGACACGACCGTGATAAAGATACCCGTTACGATCAAACACCACTCTTGTGATGTTCTTATCCTTGGCCATACGGGCAATTTCTTTGCCCACGAGTTCGGCGCCGCTTTTATTGCAATGCAGGCCGGGTTGTGTTTTAGCGAGGGAGAGGGTCGATGTTGCCGCTAGGGTTATTCCGTCCATGTCGTCGATAACCTGCGCATAAATGTGCATATTTGAACGATATACCACAAGACGTGGACGTTCTGACGAGCCATTGACCTTTTTACGAATGCGAACTTTGCGGCGTTGCCGGGATTCATTTTTGCTATATTTCATATCATTTTCCCCTACTTCTTGCCGCCAGACTTACCAACCTTGCGGCGGATCGTCTCGTTCACATATTTAATCCCTTTACCCTTGTAGGGTTCGGGCATGCGGATACGACGTATCCTGGCAGCCATCTCACCCACAAGTTCCTTATCAATCCCAGAAAGGGTAAGTACCTGACCGTCGACTGCTGCTTTAATGCCATCGGGCAGCTCAACAAGCACTGGATGTGAAAAACCAACATTTAGCTCTATCATATTGCCTTTGACAGCAACACGATAACCGACACCAATGACTTCCAATCCCTTGGAAAACCCTTTGGTAACGCCTTCTATACAGTTAGCGAGTAACGTACGCCGCAAGCCATGCTGTGAACGGCTTTGACGGGTTTCTTCCAGTCGGGTCAACGTCACATGCCCATCAGTCATTTCATATTTTAGCAATGAACAAACAGGGGTGCTCAGCGAGCCCTTTGGACCTTTTACTTCCACTACATCCGTTCCAATCTTTATTTCGACACCATTAGGAACTGGAATGGGCAGTTTTCCTATTCTCGACATGATGCACCGCCTACCAAATTTCACACAAGAGTTCACCGCCCACCTTTTTTTCCTGGGCGGTCATGCCGTCCAGTACACCACTGGACGTAGACAATATACATATTCCAAGACCATTCTGTACACGTGGGATATTGTGTGCTCCTACATATACACGACGTCCAGGTGTACTTACTCGCTTCAAGCCAGTGATAACGGGCTTACCATTTTGATACTTGAGGGTTATGGTAATATTTCCGTCAATCACGGCAACATCTTCGACGTAACCTTCCTGCTTGAGGATGGCTGCTAAAGATTCTTTCATCTTCGAGCGCGGCACATTCACTTCCTTATGCAGGGCCAAATGTGCGTTGCGGATGCGTGTAAGCATATCCGCAATGGGATCTGTTATCATCGAATTCTCCTGAAAGTTATTTGCGGCTCGCGCGGTCCAATACCGTCATTTACCGCAGACGTGAAGTGCACGGCAACAGCAGATCATTGTGATCTGATTGTTACCAGCTTGATTTACGAACGCCAGGCAATTCTCCTCGTAGTGCCATATTACGGAAGCATATACGGCATATACCAAACTGGCGAAGAAATGCTCTTGGCCGGCCGCAGAGAGGACAACGGTTATAAGCCCTTGAGCTGAATTTTGGCTTACGCTTGGCTTTGACTTCCAGTGAAGTACGGGACATGACAATACTCCTACTTACGGAATGGCATACCAAGCCGGTCAAGAAGGAATTTACCTTCTTTGTCAGTGGTCGCCGAAGTAACAATGGTGATATTCATACCCTTTGGATTCTCAACACGATCAATTTCCAATTCTGGAAAAATTGTATGTTCTTTTATTCCAAGGGTAAAATTTCCTCGTCCATCAAAACCACGATCTGGAATACCGCGGAAGTCTCGAACGCGAGGCAAGGCAAAATTCATTAGTTTATCAAGAAAATCCCACATACGGTCCTTGCGCAGGGTGACACGGACACCTATGGGCATACCTTCACGTACTTTGAACGCAGCAATGGATTTTTTGGCGCGTGTTACTACAGCCTTTTGGCCAGCTATAGCTGTAAGTTCAGCCACAGCTTCTTCCATCAGTTTATTATTTTGGCTGGCGGCGCCAAGGCCGATGTTCAGAGAGATTTTTTCGATTCCGGGCAGTTGCATGGCTGAGGAGTAATTAAACTCCTTTTGCAGTACCGGAACCACCTTCTCTCTATAGATCTTTTCAAGGCGTGTCATTGTTTCACCTTATTCCATGACTTCATTGCACTTTTTGCAAAAGCGCACTTTCTTTTCCTTGCCTTCAGACTCAATAGTCTTATACCCAACACGCGTCGCTTTGCCACAGGCTGAGCAAACAACCATAACATTGGATATATGGATAGGCATTTCCTTATCAACAATGCCACCCGGCTGCTGTGCATATGGATTAGGCCGTATGTGACGCTTTACCATATTAGCCTTTTCGACAAGGATTCGATCTTTTTTGCGAAGGATCTTAAGAACCTTGCCAATTTTGCCTGCGTCTTTTCCGGCGATCACCATCACCTTATCGTCCTTACGGATGCGAGTGCTTTTCATGACGATCTCCTACAGCACTTCAGGCGCCAGTGAAATGATTTTCATAAAATTCTGGGCGCGCAGTTCACGAGCAACGGGACCGAAGATACGTGTACCCACTGGTTCCCCCTGATTTGAGAGCAGCACTGCGGCGTTACCATCAAATTTTATATAACTGCCGTCTATTCGGCGAACTTCCTTGGCCGTACGCACGATTACGGCCTTCATTACATCGCCTTTTTTAACCTTACTGTGAGGTATGGCTTCCTTCACTGAAACCATTATGATGTCGCCCACAGAAGCATAGCGGCGATGTGAGCCGCCAAGCACCTTGATGCAGGCAACTTTTTTTGCGCCGGAATTATCGGCTACCTGCAATGTGGATTCAACCTGTATCATGGCACTACCCTATACGGCTTTTTCAATGATCGAGACCAGATGCCAACGCTTGTTACGTGACAACGGCCGGAACTCAACAATTTTTACTTTGTCACCCTTGCCGCATTCATTCATTGGATCATGAGCCGTGAACTTCTTGCGGCGCCTTATGTACTTTTTAAGCAATGGATGTTTGACCAGTGTCTCGACGCGGACAACAATTGTTTTATCATTCTTGTCGCTTACCACGATGCCGGTCAACATTCTGCCCTTGCGATTATCCAGAGCTTGCATGTTCAGGCCCTCTGTTCCTTTTCATTCAGTATGGTCGAAATACGTGCAATCTGCTTGCGCATTGCTTTCAAATCAGCAGTGTTTTCGAGCTTTGCAGTAGCGTGATTAAAGCGCATCTGCATGATTTGCTCACGATGTTCAGCGAGTGTCTTCTGCAAATCTTCCACACCCATAGTGCGCAGTTCTTTGGCGTTGGGTCGGGCATTGGTATCTGACGATTTTTTGGCGGCCATCTAATAGCCCTCCCTCACGACAATAATGGTCTTCACAGGCAGCTTGTGTGCGGCACGCGTCAGCGCCTCACGGGCAAGATCCAAGCTAACGCCCTTAATTTCATACAAAACGCGACCAGGCTTAACGGGAGCGCACCAGCCTACTGGGGCACCCTTACCTGAACCTTGTCTTGTCTCAAGGGGCTTTGCAGTGACTGGTCTGTCAGGAAAAACACGAATCCAGACCTTACCACCTCTTTTGATATGGCGCATCATGGCAATACGAGCTGCTTCAATCTGCTGACTTGACAGCTGACCATGTTGCACTGCCTTTAACCCTATGTCACCGAACGCTATAGTAGAACCGCGGGTTGCCATGCCGCGTAAACGACCCTTCTGCCATTTGCGGAATTTAACTTTTTTGGGCGCGAGCATTATTGTTCAACCTCTTTATCAAGGATTTCACCCTTGTATATCCACACTTTAACCCCAATGATACCATAGGTGGTGCGGGCTTCGGCGAAACCGTAGTCAATGTCAGCGCGAAGGGTCTGTAAAGGCACGCGACCATCACGATACCATTCTGTACGTGCTATTTCTGCGCCTGCCAAACGACCAGCACATGTTACCTTTATGCCTTCGCCTCCGAATTTACGGGCCATGGAAACTGTGCGTTTCATGGCTCGCCTGAAGGCAACACGACGTTCCAACTGTTGTGCGATATTCTCCGCAACAAGCTGTGCATCGACTTCTGGACGTCTAATTTCATTCACTTCGAGTGAGAATTCTCGTCCAAACTTCTTGCGTAAATCATTGCGCAACTTTTCAATTTCCACACCCTTACGACCAATGACAATACCGGGTCGAGCTGTGGAAATGATAAGACGTACTTTACCGCCGGCACGTTCTATTTCAAGCCTTGAAACACCGGCCTGATACAAAAGTTTTTTTACGAACGTACGAATGTTGCTGTCTTCGTAGACAAAGGCAGGGTATTCCTTCTTACTGAACCAGCGGGACTGCCAATTTTTATTGTACCCAAGCCGGAGCCCGAACGGATGTACTTTTTGACCCATAGTCTATTCCTGCCCTTCTGCGAGTATGACGGTAATGTGACTCGTGCGTTTGTGAATTTTTGTTGCCCGCCCCTGGGCACGTGGCATAAAACGCTTCCACATGGGTCCTTCATTGACAACTATTTCTTTTACCACCATAGCATCAACGTTTACGCCCCCCAGCTGTGAGGCGTTTGCCAACGCACTTTTTACTGTATTAAGCAGCACACCGGCGGGTTTGTTTGGAGTGAAGCGGAGGATGTTCATGGCTGCCTCCACTTCCAGCCCCACCACGTTCCTGGCCACAAGACGCGTCTTGCGGGGAGAAACACGCTGGAATTTTGCAATAGCTTTTGATTCCATAGTCCTACCCTACTTCTTGGCGGTGGCTTTGGCCTTCTTGTCGGCAGCATGCCCATGGAAGGTACGGGTGGGTGAAAATTCGCCCAGTTTGTGACCCACCATATTTTCGGTGACAAACACCGGAACAAACTTCTTGCCATTATGCACCGCGAAGGTCAGTCCCACCATCTCAGGCAGGATGGTCGAGCGGCGCGACCAGGTCTTGAGCACGCGGCGATCATTACTGGCCACAGCTGCATCGACCTTCTTCATTAAGTGACCGTCAACAAACGGCCCTTTTTTCAGCGATCTTGGCATGAGCTACTCCTACTTCTGGCCGCGGCGTTTAATAATGAGACGTGAAGATGGTTTTTTCTTATCACGTGTTTTGTAACCCTTGGCAGGCATACCCCAGGGTGAAACGGGGTGACGACCACCCGAACTTCTGCCTTCACCGCCACCAAGGGGGTGGTCAATGGGATTCATGGCCACGCCACGTACCTGTGGACGACGCCCGAGCCAGCGATTACGACCGGCTTTCCCCAATGAAATTGTTTCATGCTGCACATTGCCAACCTGACCAACTGTTGCCATGCATGAGGCCAGGACCTTGCGAACTTCACCTGAGGGCAGCCGCAACAGCGCATATTTGCCCTCCTTGGCCACTAGTTGCGCATAAGCACCTGCAGCACGGCACATCTGGCCCCCCTTACCGGGATATATTTCCACGTTATGTACGTTTGTCCCAACAGGGATACGTGCCATATTAAGTGCATTACCAGGTTTAATATCTGCAACTATGCCGTTTCGCGTATTGACACCCGACATAACCTTGTCGCCCCGCTTCAGACCGACAGGTGCAAGTATATATCTCTTATCACCATCGGCATAATGCAGAAGCGCTATACGCGCTGTACGGTTGGGGTCATATTCAATGTGCGCAACCGTTGCTTCAACACCTGTCTTATCGCGCTTGAAATCAATAAGACGGTAAAGGCGTTTAACGCCACCACCACGGCGACGGCTCGTAACACGGCCAAGATTATTGCGACCGGCCTTCTTGGTAAGACCTTCTGTGAGCGACTTCTCTGGACGCGTCCGAGTGATTTCCTCAAAGTCGGAAACCGTCTGGAAACGACGTCCTGCGGAGGTCGGTTTCAGCTTACGGACAGCCATGATTACACTCCTTCGAAGAACTCTATTGTATCACCCTGGCTCAGCGTAATATACGCTTTTTTCCAACCAGGTTTGCGACCAATTACACGGCCCTGACGCTTTCTGTTACGTGGTGAACGCCGCACAATATTTACTGCTGCAACAGTAACATCAAAAGCTTCTTCCACAGCTTGTTTAATTTCCATCTTATTCGCCATGGGATGAACCTTAAAGGCAACCTGTTCGTGATTTTCTTTAATATATGTCACCTTTTCGGTCATCAGGGGCTTAATCAGCACTGAAGTGATTTCCATCTTACGCCCCCTTCTTTGCAAAACGTGCCTGTACTGGAGCAATAGCATCTTCCAGTAGGACAAGCTGCTTGTGTTTAAGAACTTCCAGAACACTTAATCGCTCTGGCGTAATAACTGTAAGGCCAGGGATATTGCGCGACGAGCGCATAAGTGTAACATCTTCAGCAGCTATAATCACGAGTGCCTTGGAAAGGCCCAGTGCATTTGCAACGTTAGCAAAATACTTTGTTTTTGCTTCTGGCAGTGTGATGCTCTTTACTACTAATAAGCTCTCATTTGCCAGATGGCTTGAAAGGGCCATTTTCATGGCCAAGGCACGCACCTTACTGTTCACTTTGAAGGAATAATCGCGAGGACTTGGTCCAAAAAGTATTGCACCACCGCGCCACACTGGCGAACGGTTGGAGCCAGCACGGGCACGCCCTGTACCCTTTTGCTTCCAAGGTTTGACCCCCCCCCCTGAAACAAGGCCTCGAGTCTTGGTCATATGCGTTCCGGCGCGCTTTGCAGCCATCTGTGAACGCACAACAAGGTTGAGGATTTCAGGCCTCACCTCTACTTCGAACACGTCGGAAGCCAGCGCAATTTCACCGCATTCCTGCTTGTTCTGGTCGTATACTTTCACGGTAGCCATTGCTGCTTCCCCTACTGCTTGCGTATCAACACGAGACCATTCTTGGGGCCGGGTACGGAACCCCTGATCAAAATAACATTGTCTTCCAGCCGCACATCGACAACGGTCAATCCCAGCTCCGTGACGGTTTCATTGCCCCAGTGGCCAGCCATTTTACGACCTTTGAAAACATGCCCCGGGAAGGTATTGTTACCTACAGAACCGTTGTTTCTATGCACCTTTTCGCAGCCGTGCGAATCTTTAGAACCTGCAAAATTCCAGCGGCGCATCCTTCCCTGGTAGCCCTTACCTACACTCGTGCCAGTTACTTTTACAATGTCACCGGCACTAAACATTTCTACCGTCAGCTCTTGGCCTAACTGCTGCTCAGGCGCACCCGCAAGGCGGATTTCGCGTACATGCCGATAGAGACCGGTGCCAGCCTTGGCAAAATGACCGCGCATCGCCTTAGAAGTATGTTTTTCCTTGGCAGGAGTTATTGCAATCTGTATGGCGTTGTAGCCATCCTTTTCCACGGTTTTCACTTGCGTGACGGGGCAGGGCCCGGCTTCGATCACTGTGACGGGCACAGCGGCACCAGTGCCGTCAAATATGCGCGTCATACCGAGTTTGCGACCCAAAATTCCCATTTTCTCAGCCATGACTGCCTCTCGCTAGAGCTTAATTTCCACGTCCACACCGGCGGGCAAGGAAAGCTTGCCCAGCGCATCGACGGTCTGCTGCGTGGGTTCGAGAATATCCATAAGACGCTTGTGGATACGCATTTCGAACTGCTCACGTGACTTTTTGTTTACATGCACGGAACGCTGAATAGTATACTTATGGATACTCGTGGGCAGGGGAATGGGCCCGGCCACTCCAGCACCTGTGTTGCGCGCCGTATCCACGATTTCCGCAACAGCTTTATCTAGTATGCGGTAATCATAGGCTTTAAGCTTGATTCGAATGCGATCGCTGCTAACTGTCGTCATTGTGCCTACTCCGTTTAGAAACATCCCGCTCGTCTGGAGCCATTGAAGGCTCCTTCGTAGCGTACTTGAGCCATAAATCAACCCTATGGCTAGTTCCCCTTATTCCAAGGGAAATACGGAGCAACTTTTGGGGCTGCGCTAACGCGCGCATCATGCCTGATATCAGGAAATTCGGAAGATTTGACGCCCGAACGCGCCTTTGCATCCGCATGATGCTCCCCGGCGTCGCCCAGGCCTAGCCACTAAGATAAAGTGGCAAGGTGGTCCCGCAGGGTCACCAAATGGGGAATATTTCCCCAACCTTACAGCCCCGGTTCACACGCCGCCTCCGGGGCTGCGGTGGGTTCCGTTAGTGGGCTGGAACGGCTCGACATTGTTCGGCATTCGGTAACGCCTGCACATGTCAACGCCCTCGACAGATGTAACAATCCTCTGTCTTGGGCACATCAGGACAGGCTCAACCTGTCCTTCCCTGCCGTCCAGGGAATTTGCAAGGGTTCAATTTTCCCTTGACCGCAACTTCCTTACACGCAATGTATAAACTCGTCAAGATTTTTTACACATATTTCCCTTCACCCTATATGCTTTTCCTGATCGCAGAAATTTTGTGAAATCTTCTTTTTTATAGCATAGAGTACGTCTTAAACTCCGCATTGCTAATTATATGAAAGAGGCGTATTATATAAGGCTACAGTTCATTATCTATTATACTTGAAGTTTCTATATTGCTCTTTCTGAAAGAGCTTCCATGCCGGTTTTGCAACATATGAATACCGCAGGGAGTATATATGTTTGGCTTTCTTTTTAAGAAAATATTTGGCAGCAAGAACGAGCGTTATCTACGTCGTCTACGCTCGCAGATAAATTGTATCAATGCACTTGAAGCGGATTTGCGAGAACTAGACGACGCAGCATTTCCTTCACGTATTGCACAGTACAAGCAACAAGTCCAAGAGGGCGGACGTGCCCTTGATGATATTCTGCCAGAGGTTTTCGCACTGGTTCGAGAAGGAGCTCGTCGTGTACTGGGTATGCGTCACTATGATGTGCAGCTTATTGGTGGCATCGTACTGCACAAAGGACGTATAGCCGAAATGAAAACGGGTGAAGGCAAAACTGTTGTTGCCACTTTGCCGGTGGTTCTCAATGCACTCTCGGGCAAAGGGGTGCATGTCGTGACCGTCAACGATTACTTGGCCAAACGTGACGCAGCCTGGATGGGTAAACTTTACACTTTTCTTGGCTTGTCTACGGGTGTCATTGTTCACGGCCTGGACGATACAGAAAGACAGAACGCCTACAACGCTGACATCACGTATGGCACCAATAATGAGTTTGGTTTTGACTACTTACGTGACAATATGAAATTTTATGCGCAGCAGCTTGTGCAGCGTGGTCATAATTATGCCATCGTAGACGAGGTGGACTCAATATTGATTGATGAGGCCCGCACGCCTTTGATTATTTCTGGAGCATCAGATGAATCCGTAGGCTTATACCGGGCAGTGGATGAAATCGTTCGTAAGCTTACCCCTGAACACTACACTATTGACGAAAAAGCACGTACTGCCATGCTTACCGATGAAGGTGTGGCCCGTTGTGAAGAACTCCTTCATCTGGACAATCTTTTTGACCCTGCTAACATCACAGCCCAACACCATGTGATGCAATCGCTCAAGGCTCATCTGGTGTTCAAGCGCGACGTGGACTATATCGTGCAAAATGATCAGGTAGTCATTGTGGATGAGTTCACAGGACGCATTATGGAAGGACGGCGTTATTCTGATGGCCTGCATCAAGCGCTGGAAGCCAAGGAGCATGTTACAATTGCAGCCGAGAACCAAACCCTCGCTGCCATCACCTTCCAAAACTATTTTCGACTCTATGACAAACTGGCCGGCATGACTGGCACTGCCGACACTGAAGCCGTTGAATTTCATCAAATTTATAATTTGGACGTTATTACTATCCCGCCAAACAAGCCCATGATCCGCAAGGATTACCCTGATCTCATTTATCGCAGTAAACAAGAAAAATTTGATGCCATTGTTGCCGCTATCGCCGAACTCTACAAGAAGCAACAGCCCGTGCTTGTGGGAACCATAGCCATCGAAACATCAGAAATGCTTTCGCACCGTTTGACAAAGCTTGGCATTCCGCACAGCGTGCTTAATGCTAAGCAACATGAAAAAGAGGCTGAAATAGTGGCCCAGGCCGGTCAGAAAGGCCATGTAACCATTGCCACCAATATGGCCGGTCGTGGCACGGACATTGTGCTGGGTGAAGGCGTTGTCGATTTAGGCGGCTTGCATATTCTGGGTACTGAGCGCCATGAAAGTCGTCGTATTGACAATCAGCTGCGTGGTCGTTCTGGTCGTCAGGGGGATCCTGGGTCTTCCCGTTTTTATTTATCACTTGAGGATGACCTTATGCGGCTTTTTGGTTCTGACCGTATTAAGGGCCTTATGGAAAAGCTTGGCCTGCGAGATGGCGAAGCTATTGAAAACGCCATGGTAACCCGTGCGGTGGAAGGTGCACAAAAGCGTGTGGAGGCCCACCACTTTGAAATACGCAAAACCCTTCTGGATTACGACAATGTCATGAACCAGCAACGCGAGGTCATTTATACCTTGCGTCGCGAGCTTATGATTGAGGAGGATGTAACGCCTGTAATTAAGGAATTTGAAAGCGATGTGCTTGATGACGTATACGGCCTATTGGATACCGCACGGCCTGAAGATCTTGCCGAGGCCCAAGCCTCGGCCATGGCACGCCTGCGCGATGTGTTCAATATAGATCGTGCCCTACCGGAAAAGGCCCCTTTCCCCTCGCGTGAAGAAACTGAACACCTTGTGCAAGGGATGCTAGATGAGCTCAAGGATCAGGCCGGACCTTCCTACCGTGATATTGTGCGCTATTTCTTGCTGGAAGAGCTGGATCGCTGCTGGAAGGAACATTTGCGCAACATGGATGCCCTGCGCGACGGCATCGGCTTGCGTGGCTATGGACAGCGAGATCCAAAGCTGGAATACAAGCGCGAAGGTTTTGAAATGTTTCAGGCATTGCTGTTCCAAATTCGCGAAAGCGCTTTTCGCGTATTGACTCGCGTGCGTGTGCAGTTAGATGAACTGCAGGATACACAGCAGCTTGACAATGAAAATGATAGTGCCACGCCCGTAGAAACACAGGCGCAGCCTTTGTCACGAGAATTCCGCCATAAGGAGCAGGGTGGTCAACTTTCCTATTCCGGCGGTAGCAATACTGTGGATGCAACTCCTAAACCGGTAAAAGCTGCTCCCCGTATAGGACGTAATGACCCCTGCCCCTGCGGTAGCGGCAAGAAATACAAAAAATGCTGTGGCCGTGATGCATAAGCGGTGTCGACAGCTTCACCTCTTAATTTCGTCTAGCGCTGTTTAACAAACGGGGCCACCTCTCCCATCTGCCGACAAAATGCAGCCTTGGTTTAACCGCGTTCTTCTCATAACTGGATATACTGAAGCTGCGCGTCGCGTTCTATGGTCATTGGAACCTCAGATACAATGATCAGAGGTCACTTTACCACTGAAAGCGCCTACGGCAAGATGGGGTTCTTAGGACGGTTACATAGCAAATATCCCCGGAGGGGAAACCCTCCAGGGATATTTGGGGAAACGTGCAGAAGCACTATCCTCAACCAGTGCTAGCCAATGAGCTGCATAGCCATTTGCGGCATGCTGTTGGCCTGCGACAGCATGGCTACAGCAGACTGGGTGAGAATCTGGTTGCGGACAAACTTCGTCATTTCCGTGGCCACGTCCACATCGGAAATACGGGATTCCGCAGCCTGCAGGTTTTCAGTCTGCGTTGTCAGGTTGGAGATGGTATTCTCCAGCCGGTTCTGCAACGCACCCAGATGTGCACGAATCTTATCCTTGGAGACAACGGCATTGTTCAGACCCACCAGGGCGCTCTGCGCGGCCTGCTGCGTGGAGACCGTGTAGGCAAGCGACGTGGTCGCCGCCTGGTTACCCACACCCAGGGCCGACGCGGTGCTGGTGCCAATCTGAATGTAGTAGTAGTCTTCAGCAGAGTCATTCATATTGCCGAAGTGGACCTTCAGCTTGCCGCTGGAATCAAGCCCTCCTTCAGTACGGCCTGTGCCACTGCCGTCGTGCGTATCGCTGGACAGGTTGCCGTTGAGCAGGTGGATGCCGTTGAAATCCGTAGCATTGGCAATTCGGGTGATTTCCGACGCCATGGCCTGGTATTCGGACTCGATCATCAGACGCTGGGTAGAATCATAGGTACCTGTGGCCGCCTGTTCAGCCAGTTCCTTCATGCGGATCAGCTTTTCATCAATGATGCCCAGGGCACCGTCGGCAGTCTGGATGAGGGAAATAGCGTCGTTGGCATTGCGCACGCCCTGTTGCAGTGCAGCTATATCTGTACGCATCAATTCGCGGATGGCCAAGCCGGCCGCGTCGTCAGCAGCGCTGTTAACGCGCAAACCTGTGGACAGGCGCTGGGTTGATGTTTGCAGATTGCCGTAATGGTTGGTCAGGGTGTTGGCAACGTTGGTGGCCATTGAATTGTGATTAATATACATGACATTCCTCCATGAATGTTCTGTCAGCCCGGCGGCGCACTGTGCGCGCCCGCTTCCCTGCGGACTTCCGCCGTTTGACCCGCAATGCGGGCCTGTGGTGTTTCAAACACACCCCTGCGTTACATAACAGGGGAAACCTTAGCCTCTGGCAAGTACCTCTTTGCATCGTGGTTTCAAGAGGCACTTTTTGCCTGAAAACCTGCACTCAAGTAGAAGCAGGAATCGTGCCAGAAGCAATGATAAAATACGTCATCTTTATGGCAGCCCGCGTGCAGCAAAGAGATATGGCAACTTTTCTATATCACAACAACCAGATGGCACGAGCCCAAACAAGAAGGGGTCGGCAGGCTCGTGCCATATTTCTGTCATAAAGATACTATTGCAAGTAGGCAATCTCTGCCTAGCCGATGAGCTGCATGGCCAGCTGCGGCATGCTGTTAGCCTGTGAGAGCATGGCTACGGCAGACTGGGTAAGAATCTGGTTGCGCACAAACTGAGTCATTTCCCTAGCAACATCCACGTCAGAAATACGGGATTCTGCCGTCTGCAGGCTCTCTGTCTGTGTTGTCAGGTTGGAAATGGTATTCTCCAGCCGGTTCTGCAACGCACCCAGATGTGCACGAATCTTATCCTTGGAGATGACGGCATTGTTCAGACCAACCAGGGCGCTCTGTGCAGCCTGCTGCGTGGAGACCGTGTAGGCCAGAGATGTACTGGCCGCCTGGTTGCCTACACCCAGGGCAGAGGCGGTGCTGGTGCCAATCTGAATGTAGTAGTAGTCTTCAGCAGAGTCATTCATATTGCCGAAGTGGACCTTCAGCTTGCCGCTGGAATCAAGCCCAGTCGTATGGCCTGAGCCATCACCAGTATGCGTATCACTGGACAGATTGCCGTTGAGCAGGTGTATCCCGTTGAAATCCGTGGCATTGGCGATTCGGGTTATTTCCGAAGCCATGGCCTGATATTCAGACTCGATCATCAGACGCTGGGTGGAATCATAGGTACCTGTGGCCGCCTGTTCCGCCAGCTCCTTCATGCGGATCAGCTTTTCGTCGATAATGCCCAGAGCACCGTCGGCAGTCTGGATAAGTGAAATGGCGTCGTTGGCATTACGCACACCCTGTTGCAGTGCAGCTATATCCGTACGCATTAGGGCGGCAATAGCGGAACCGGAAGCATCGTCAGCGGCGCTGTTGATACGCAGTCCCGTGGAGAGACGCTGGGTGGACGTCTGTAAATTGCTATAGTGTGATATCAGATTGTTGGCCACATTGGCGGCCATGGCATTATGATTAATGTACATGGCGTTCCTCCGCAAACGCCAAATCCTGTCGGCCGGCATGCAAAGCGCAACCCGACAAGAGGACGTGGTCTGGCTATGCGCAGAAGCAGAACTTACTCTGTTCTGCTTCTGCGCATAATTGCGACCCTGAAGTTCTCCCCTGCTTCAGGGCCAGATCGGGCCAGAAGCCCTCCCCGCAATGATTGCCTAGCCGATGAGCTGCATGGCAAGTTGCGACATGCTGTTTGCCTGTGACAGCATAGCTACGGCAGACTGCGTGAGGATCTGGTTACGGACGAACTGTGTCATTTCCGTAGCCACGTCCACATCAGAAATGCGCGATTCAGCTGCCTGCAGGTTCTCCGCCTGCGTGGTCAGATTGGAAATGGTGTTCTCCAGCCTGTTCTGCATGGCACCCAAGTGCGCACGGATCTTGTCCTTGGAGACAATGGCATGGTTCAGCCCCACAAGAGCACTCTGTGCTGCCTGCTGCGTGGAAACCGTATAGGCCAAGGACGTGCTGGCTGCCTGATTGCCCACACCCAAAGAAGACGCAGTACTATTGCCAATCTGGATGTAGTAGTAATCTTCCGCAGAATCGTTGGCCGTGCCGAAATGTATCTTCAACTTGCCTGTGGAATCAATTCCAGACGTATTGCCATTGCCACTGCCGTTGTGCGTATCGCTGGACAGGTTGCCGTTGAGCAGGTGGATGCCGTTGAAATCCGTGGCATTGGCAATTCGGGTGATTTCCGACGCCATGGCCTGGTATTCGGACTCGATCATCAGACGCTGGGTGGAATCATAGGTACCTGTGGCCGCCTGTTCCGCCAGCTCCTTCATGCGGATCAGCTTTTCATCGATGATGCCTAAAGCGCCATCGGCTGTCTGGATGAGGGAAATGGCGTCATTGGCATTGCGCACACCCTGGTTCAATGCGGCAATGTCCGTACGCATCAGTTCGCGAATGGCCAGACCGGCTGCATCGTCAGCGGAAGAATTGACGCGCAGACCTGTGGACAGTCGCTGCGTGGATGTCTGCAGATTGCTGTAGTGCGCTGCCAGGTTATTGCTGACATTGGCAGCCATGGTATTGTGATTGAGATACATACATTCCTCCATGAATGCTGTATGTCACAGGCGGCGCGAAATGCCGACGCTTCCATGCGTGCTACCGCCTCTTGCCCGTCCTATCGGTTGTCTGAATGGAAAGCATTAGGGGAAAACGGGAAAAATTTTCCTACTTTTCCCTCAAAAAAGGAAAATTTTTCCGGGGTACCTGCGCAATAGCATAAATGGCAAGGTTAGAAAAAAACGAAATAATAGAGATGGAAATGCCGCAATGACATTCTACGGACACTGCGGCATCAATGATACGAACAGAAAGACACCATTGCGCCGGTCTCCTTTTCGCACTAAAGCAACCGGCACATGGCATCTACTATATATCAGCAATCCTTACCGACCATTTTAATCACTCTGTACAACTGGTTAGTAAAACCGGCTTCGTTATCATACCAAAGCAAGAGCTTGACCATGGTCTTATCCATGACCTGTGTGGAAAGAGCGTCTACCACGCCGCCGTAGGTACTTCCCCTGTAGTCAATGGAAACCAACGGTTCGTCAGAATAGCCCATATTTTCCTTGAGCGGGCCTTCGCTGGCCGCCTTGAGTGCCGCATTGACTTCTTCTGCGGTGCAGGGCTTCTCCACTTCACAGGTCAGA
>JAFTDG010000115.1 GCA_017454325.1 Desulfovibrio sp.
ATGGAAGAAGCCTGGGGTGTCATCAAATACCTGAGCGGTGACGAACAGGAGCGCGCTCTTGCTGAAGCCGAAGAAAGAGAGCGTCTGGACAGGGCGTCACTGTATGATGCAGGCAAGGCAGAGGGCCGTGCCGAAGGCTGGAAGGACGGTAAGGCCGAAGTAGCCCAGAATCTTCTTCACCTTGGGCTGCCCATTGCCCAGATTTCAGAAGCGACAGGTCTTTCAACCGCAGAAATTGAGGCTCTGCGCAAGGTGCAGTAAGACTGGAGCATTGCGGTATGGCGCAGCCCCTGCTTTCCCCCATTAACGACTACGTATTTAAGCGCGTATTCGGCGAGAACCTTACGGTACTGGCCGCTTTTCTGTCGGCAGTACTGGGCATCGCCATCAGGGGAGAAGACCTTGCGGTCATTGATCCCAATTTCCGTGCTAACAGAGCAAAAGACCATCTGGGCATTTTGGACGTCAGGGTCAAAACGTAGCAGTACGGCATCATTGATGTGGAAATTCAAGTAAAGGCTGCAGTGTATCTGTGGAATCGCTTTCAATACTACACGGCCCGAAACTATGTGGAACAGATGCGTAGTGGCCGACGCTACGAGAGCCTGAGTAAAGCCATCACCATTGTCATCATGGATGCCAATCTCATCCACGAAGATACTGCCTACCACCACTGTTTCCACTTGTATGACAAGAAGCACGGTCTCGACTATCCCGACTCCATGGAAATCCACATTCTGGAGATAGTCAAACGCTATGACGACGGAGATCCTGTGCACCAGTGGCTGCAATTTCTGGCTGCAAGAACGGAGGAGGAATTTATGAGCCTGGCACAGAACAACCCTGCTATGGAAGAAGCCTGGGGTGTCATCAAATACCTGAGCGGTGACGAACAGGAGCGCGCTCTTGCTGAAGCCGAAGAAAGAGAGCGTCTGGACAGGGCGTCACTGTATGATGCAGGCAAGGCAGAGGGTCGTGCCGAAGGCTGGAAGGACGGCCGTGCCGAAGGCTGGAAAGACGGCAAGGCCGAGGTGGCACAAAATCTCCTCCACCTTGGGATGCCTGTTACCCAGATTGCCGAGGCGACGGGCCTTTCCCCCGCAGAAATTGAGGCGTTGCGCAAGGTGCAGTAGGGCAGTGTACTGTGCCTTGAAGTAAAGGGCGGCAGGGCTGGCAGATCGTACCCGTTCTCTTGAAATACAGCAGGGCCAGAGGGAGATAGTACATCCCCCTCTGGCCCTATATGCCGTTCGATCACCCTGCTACGGTTACTTCATACTGTGCAGCAGATCAGGCTGCGGCCCGTCGCCAATCCATTCCTGTCCATCCCAGACCTGCTTGTGCTGCGGCTTGACCGGCAGGAGCTTTGTCCAGGGATGCTGCTGCAGGAAGTCTGCGTCCTGCTGCAGCTTGCGGCTTAGCTTGCGTATGGGCGGCACAATGTCGCGGATGTCGCCGGCCAGTGCCGGGGCAATGCCGTACTGCGTGGCCTGACATGCCAGATCCACCGCCTTTTGACTGCTTTCATAGGACGTCATGCAGGTATTGAGCTGCTTTGTTGGGTTATGGAAGCCCATGCTGTTTTCTGCAGAAACATAGTCCCAGAACATTTGGCCCTTGCGTACCATTTCGCGGGCTTCCTGCATGAGCTTGTCATAGTTGGGAGCGCGGTCGCCAGACCAGTTGTTGGCCAGACGCACGGCTTCGTGCGCCTTGACAGACATGGCTTCGGCAGCCAGCAGCTTTTCGTAGACCTTGTCCTGGATGTAATGAACACGGCTGCGCAGGTATTCTGCCGTCTTGTCAGCATGGCACTGACGGCAGGCACGCATTTCCTTGTCCTTCATGGGGGATGTCATCCAGTGGCTGGAGACCTTCTTGCCGTCCTCGCGTACAAACTGCATGTGGCAGTCGGCACAGGCCACGCCGGCAGCGCCGTGTGGGCCATCCTGGTGGGTCTCGTAGTCAGGATGCTGCATCTTGATGATGTTGACCTTGGAAGCAGCATGTACAAAGTCTGTGAAGGGAGTTTCCTTGCCGTTGGCATCCTTGGGGCCATGGGTCTTGTAATACTCATAGAAGGCTTCCGGGGTCTTGCCGAGATCCCATGGGAACACGGGGCGCTGGTGAGGGCCGTTGCCCTTAGCTGTGAAGTAGTATTCCACATGGCACTGCGCGCAGACAAGCGTTCGCTTTTCGTTGCGAGAGATTTTTGCCCAGTCCTGTCCCGAGCGCTGCAGCCAGTCGCGCAGGGGTTCGGAGTAGAGACGCAGCTCCATGGTCTGCGGATCGTGGCAGGTGGAACAGGAGATGGATTCGTCCATGGAAATCTTGTCCTTGGGCCGGAACGTGTTGAAATCCATGGACCAGAACTTGTCCCCGTACTCCTTGATCCAGTGCATCATGCGCGGCGTCTTGCAGTTCCAGCATGTTGCAGGCATATGGCCCTTGCCGTCGGCGCTGAAACGGTCATGCCGGTCAATGTTGACGATGTCTTCAACAGCGTGGGTATGACCACGCGCCTCATTATATTCATAAGAGAAGGGGTATCCAAGCCAGAGGTTCTTGAGGTACGGCTGCGCGCCCTGCTTGAAGCCCTCGGGCAGAGGATTGATTTCGTCTTCCTTGTGGAAGGCAATGGACCCTTTGTATTTGGTCATCACCTCGCTTTCATTATTCTGCATGTATGAGGCGTATTGGGATGGGAACTGTTTTGCAAAGGCTGAGGTCCGCGTCTCATCTTGGGCAATGCCTGTACTGTAGACAGGGGCTTTCAGTTCTGTAGAGACGTCGTTACAGCCGGCGAGAAGTGCAATCCCCAGGGCAAACGGCAGAAAGGCTGAACGGGAAAAGTGCTTATTCATAGGCTACCGTCCTTTGGGCGATGGGCTGATGCCGCATGTGGGCCACATTGCGGTGACAGTCCACGCAATAGGGCTTGGCGTCCATGCTGGCCACGTTAACATTGGTTTGTGCATGACAGCCAATGCAGTTTTCATTGACAATGTCGCGAGTTGCGATACTGGGAGGATAGGGCACATCCTTGCCCGCAAGGTTGCCCAGAAAATCCGTAAGCCCCGCCTGGGCCTTAAAGGGCAGTTTACGCATAATGGCATGCGGTGCATGGCAATCGTTGCAGGAGCGATCCGCATGTGTGCCCAGTTTGTGCGTAATTGCGGCCTCTTGCATGAGGTGACATGTCGCACAGAAAGGGCGTTGGTCTGTGCTGAGCATGGCGTATATTGACACCCCCAGAAGTACGGCCCCTGAAACAATGCCGCCGCAAAAGAGCTTGAGCCATGGTCGTTTGCCTGGTGAAACCATACGCTCTCCTTGGGTTTGTTGTGTTACTTTTGTTTCTACCATGCAGGATAATTGAACATATGGCAATATCGGCACAAAAATAAAAAGCATCTTTTACCCATGCCTCAGGCTGGTAAGGCTGCATAGCATTGCCAGTAAAGGATTTTCAGATACACATATTTTATAAAATGGCTAAGATACAGCTTTATATTTGTGATGTGCGGGAAAGATTGGCATGCCGGAACCAGTGGGAGCTTGCACAGCATTGACCTGGCGCATATACTCCATCTATGGATACTTGTCCGCAAGTGGTAATTCAGGTGCGCGAAAAACTGTTGCACATCTGCGTCGGCGGGTGCTGGAACAGAAATATTCCCTGGCCGCAAGAAGCTGGAGATGCCCTGCGCGCTATAGTTGATGCACGGATCAGCAATGTGCGTCTTGAGAGCACTGAACTCGTGCAATGGGATAGCAGCCTGCTGGTTTTTTTGTGCCAGGTGGTAAAAGCGGCCAAAGAACGCAGTATCCCGGTGCAGACGGCTTTGCCACACGGCTTGGACCGCATGCTCAAACTGGCCTTTGCTGTGCCCCCCAAAGAAGGCTCAGGCCGTGAGAATCACAAAGAACAGCTTTTTGCCCGTGTGGGAGCATGCGTTCTGGGCCTTCTGCCGCGAATTGGGGATTTTTTGTCATTTCTGGGGGAACTTGTTTTTTCCTTCCGTCGGCTTTTGCTTGGCAAGACACAGATGCGTCTTCAGGATTTGTTCTCTGCCATGCATGAATGTGGTATACAGGCCTTGCCCATCATTTCACTGACGAGCCTGCTGTTCGGCCTTATTCTGGCTTTTGTGGGGGCTGTGCAGCTTACGCAGTTCGGGGCACAGATATATGTTGCAGGGCTGGTTGGCATCGGCATGTTGCGCGTCATGGGGGCTATCATGGTCGGTGTGGTCATGTCTGGCAGGGTTGGCGCCGCCTATGCAGCACTCATTGGCACGATGCAGGTAAATGAAGAGGTGGACGCCCTTTCCACACTGGGGGTATCCCCTCACGATTTTCTTGTATTGCCGCGTGTGCTGGCCCTTATGGGGATGGTGCCTCTGCTCACGCTGTATGCCGATCTCATGGGATTGGTAGGGGGGTTCATGGTGGGCACATTGATGCTTGACCTGAATCCCATGGAATATCTCAACGCAACTGTGACGATGGTACCCTTCAAACACGTAATCGTGGGCCTTGTGTACGGTACGACCTTTGGTGGCATTGTAGCCCTGTTTGGATGCTATCATGGCATCCGTTGTGGCCGTAGTGCTCAGGCAGTGGGACAGGCCACTACAACTGCCGTTGTACATTCCATTGTAGGGATTATTGTGGCAACGGCAGTCATCACTATTGTGTGCAATGTACTGGGCGTGTGATATGGTAGGGTGTACAGCGCAAGACAAGCAAACGAGACCTTTGGAAGACTGTGTGCCACGTATTCGTGTACGTGAACTCTCGGTGGCTTTTGGCTCCTATGTGCTTATGAGCAAGGTTTCTTTTGACGTCCAGCCCGGTGATATTTTCATGATTATGGGGGGCTCCGGCTGTGGCAAGAGCACGCTGTTACGCGTACTTATGGGGCTCAAGGAACCCAGTGCGGGAACAGTGCAGTATGATGGAACAGATTTCTGGAACGGTACTGCGAACACACGAAGCGAGCTCATGCGGGGCACTGGAGTGCTTTTTCAAAACGGTGCGTTGTGGAGTTCAATGACGCTGGCGGAAAATGTACAACTGCCCTTGCAGCTGTATACAGACATGGATGAGGCCATGATACGCGAGTATGCCTCTTTGAAACTGGCACTTGCAGGGCTTGCCGGCTTTGAAGACTATTACCCATCTGAAATCAGCGGTGGTATGCGCAAACGTGCCGGCCTTGCCAGAGCCATGGCATTGGATCCGCCTATCTTGTTTTTGGACGAACCTTCTGCAGGGCTGGACCCCGTGAGTTCCCGTCTTCTGGACGACCTTATTCTGGAATTGCGTGAGAGCCTGGGCACGACGTTTGTTATTGTGTCGCATGAACTGGCAAGCATTTTTGCCATTGCAAATAATGGTATCTTTTTGGATGCACAAACCCGTACAGCTACTGCGCATGGCGATCCCAACGCACTTTTGCGAGCCCCAGACACAGAGGCCAATGCTAGGCTTTTCCTGACACGAGGGGGCGCAAAGGCGGAGGCAACAACATAACGTAGAACGGCCGAATAGGGCTTGAGGGGCAGATTAATGACGTCATATCAGCACAAAACGGCGGTTGGGGCCTTCGTTCTTGGGGGGCTCGTTCTGCTGGTTATTTCCATTATCATGCTGGGAGGAGGGCGTTTGTTCTCCAACAATCTTGAGTATGTGCTCTACTTTGATGGCTCTGTCAGCGGGCTTTCAACGGGTGCCCCCGTGGTATTCCGTGGTGTGCCCATGGGCAGCGTGACAGACATCAATCTGGTCACGAGCATGCGTGATTCCAGTGTGACGATTCCCGTGTATGTGCGTATAGACGAAGACAACTTTGAGCGTACTGATGAAGTTGGCATCGCTTCAGAGGAAGAGAAAAGAAAGATTGTTCGCCGCATGGTGCAACGTGGCCTCAGGGCACGCTTGCAAATGCAGAGCTTGATCACGGGACAGTACCGTATAGAGCTGGATTTTTATCCCAGTAGCCCGGCCAGTTTCCGCTCTGCCCGGCCTGACACGGAAATACCTACTCTTCCTTCGCCTATCGACACCCTGCAGAGTACCATTGCTCGTCTGCCACTGGAACAGATGGTTACCTCGTTGAGTTCTGTGCTGCAGGATCTTTCTCGCGGACTTGCCAACGACAAGCTGGGTAAGGCCTTGGATAGTTTTACGGCAACCTTTGATGAAGCTAAAATACTTCTGGATGCTGTCCGCGCGAATGCCGGACAGGCACTGCAAAAACTGGATACGGTTGGTTCATCCTTGGAAAAAGATTTGACCGCTTCCATGACTTCGTTTCGTGAGGCCATGCAACGTATGTCTGTGGCGGCAGATCATCTGCGTGTGGCTACGGTATCTGCCCAGGGGCTTTTAGGTCGTGATTCACCTGTCTTGGGCGATTTTCGGCGTCTTCTCAAGGAAAGCACGGATACCATACGCGCATTGCGCTCTTTGGCCGACATGCTTGAACGCAATCCTGAAGCCCTGCTCAAGGGGAAACGAGGTGCCCGCTGATGCATCGTTCTCTTTTATTGTGTGTGTTGTGTGTGTGCATTCTGCTTGTCGCCTGTGGACGCAGCCTTCCCACACGCTATTATTTGCTGGAAAGTCCTCATACTCCTATGCATGTGGACAACCTGCCTCCCGTTAACTTGCGTCTTGCGCAGGTGAGTGTGCCGCAGTACCTTGATCGTAATGGTATTGTAAGTCGCAAGAAAGGTTCAACAGAGCTCATTGTATCCCAATTTCATGCCTGGGCTGAACCTGTGGCCACAGGTGTACGCCGCCTGTTGCAGGAAGGCTTGAGCGCTCCCCTTTTGGCGGTGGGCATCAATGTCCCTGCCCCTGGTGACGATGCACCGGCCGAGTATACGTTATTTGTGGATGTGCAGCGTCTTGACGGTGACTTCCATGCCGACGCTGTTCTGGAAATTCGTTGGACGCTCAAAAACAGCAACGATGCCATACTGGGCAAGGGCATTTACGCAGACAGAGAAGCTGTGCCTGGTGACACCTATGATGCTCTCATAGCTGCGGAAAGTCGCATGTTGAACCGTATGGTTGCCCATCTGGCGCAGCGACTGCCAGCCACGTTGCACAAAAAATAGGTTCTTTTACCTTTGAACCATTCTACTGCTGAGCATCACCGTAAAGGCCGCCCCCGTTCCTTTGACAGGGAACAAGCCTTGCGAGAGGCACTGAACGTCTTTTGGCAAAGAGGCTATGAGCCGGCATCTGTGGCGGAATTGTGCAGAGCCATGGGTATAAATCCTCCCAGTCTGTATGCAGGCTTTGGTAATAAGGCCTCGTTGTTCATTGAGGCCGTCAATTACTATGAAAAGACATATTGGGACGCTCCAGCCAGGCATTTTTTTGCTGAAAATGATATCTATCGTGCTGTCGCAGATTATTTTGAGACCGCGGCCCGCATTCTCCTTTCGCCAGACACCCCTTGTGGCTGCATGATTGTTCTTGCCGCTATCAATATTTCCGACAAGGAAACCGAAGTCATTGCAGCCATACAACAACTTCGACTGTCTACTAAAAAAATGTTTGCAGACCGTTTGCGACAGGCCATCAGGGACGGCCAGATTCATCCTGATGCAGATGTGCCCGCTCTGGCAGGAGCTCTAAATACTCTGTTGGAGGGAATGTCTCTTCAGGCGCGGGACGGTCTATTCCAGTCGGAGCTTATGGCCATTGCCGCTCATGCGGTGCGATTTCTCCCCCCTCTCCGGTGACTGATAGCAATACTACCCTCCGTGGTTGTTGTTAGAGCAGAATCTTGACATTTTTTTGTAGTGGGCATTAAATATTTAGCAACAGGAGAAAAGGCATGGATTTCACCGAACCGGCCTTGCGGCCACCCCAGGAAGCCCATTCCCTGTTGCTCAGGGCAACGCAAGGGTGCACGTACAATGACTGTAATTTCTGTTACGTATCCCGCGGTTATCCCTTTATGGCGGTAACGCCTGAGCAGATGGAGCAGGAGGTCCTGTCCCAA
Source organism: Desulfovibrio sp. (assembly GCA_017454325.1). Lineage (GTDB taxonomy): Bacteria > Desulfobacterota > Desulfovibrionia > Desulfovibrionales > Desulfovibrionaceae > Desulfovibrio. Next base: position 8,027 of record JAFTDG010000115.1, read on the forward strand.
AAGCCTTTTTTTCGTCCTGATACAACTATTTACCTCACAGGTTCCAATCCCTTTGCCTTGTCTGCGGAAAAGCTAGAGGAATATCTCATTGTCTTGCGCCGGCACTTCCCTCATTTTAGAGAATTGAGCATGCAAAGCCGTATTGACGACATCAGCCGTAAATCTCGGGAAGAACTGCTGCATTTGCACAAGATGGGGCTGGCGCAGCTGTATATCGGCACTGAAAACGGCAATGATGCTGTTCTGCGTCTTATGAACAAAGGGTATACCTCAGCTGATGCAGTGGAGCAGCTGCACAGACTGGACGACGCGGGCATAGCCTACACCACTTTTTACATTATTGGCATGGGTGGCAGGGGCGTCGGGACAACAAGTGGTAAAGCCACTGCTGCCATGTTCAACCAGGTGCATCCACGCCGCATTACAACCACTGGCATGACGGTTTTTCCACATACACCTCTTGCTGACATGGCGCGGGACGGTCTGTTTGTGGAAGCGAGCGAGCGTGAAAAAATTGAGGAGCTGCTGGTTTTTCTGGAACATCTGAGCGTGGACACATTTTATGACGGCATCCATTATCTGAATCCTCTCAACTACCGTTTTGCCAACAGTAATGAGATGGAGAAGAGCAGAGTGCTGGATGATATTCGAGAAACATTGCAGACCTGTTCTGATGAAGAACTGGAAAAGATGGTCAACCGTAAGCTGATGCATTCCTTATAGCAGCTACAACGGTATACATAGCAAGCACATTGGAAGGCGAAAATGGACAAAAATATTCTTATTCTTAATGGCAGTCCCCGCATGAAGGGCAATACTGCCATGCTTTGTGATGCATTCACCGCTGGAGCGGAAAGCGCCGGACATATTGTGACGCGCTTTGATTTGCAGAAAATGGATATCCACGGCTGTCTTGGCTGCATGAAAGGCGGCAAGGACAAGGCGAGCCCTTGTGTGCAGAAAGATGACATGAGCAAAATCTATCCAGCTTATGTCAGCGCAGACATCGTGGTTTTGGCCTCGCCCCTGTATTACTGGAGTGTGTCCGGACAACTGAAGACGGCATTTGACCGACTGTTTGCCGTTGCTGAAACCGACCCCGGGTACGCTAATCCCCGCAAGGATTGCGCTCTTATCATGGCAGCGGAAGGAGACAGCCCTGAAAACTGGAAACCCGTACTGGATTATTACACGGCCCTTGTAGGTTTTATGGGCTGGCATGATTTGGGACGTGTTCTTGCTGGCGGCGTGCTTCAGGCCGGAGTGGTGGCCGGAAAGCCCGTAGTGGATGAAGCCCGCAAGTTCGGGGCATCCATATAGCCGGAGAAAATGGCATGACAAGAGATTCTGATGCAGGAGTCGAGCCGGGGCAGGTCTCACGGCGCAAGATGTTGTCCTGGGCCGGACTGGCTTCCTTGGCAGCGGTGGCAGGTGGATTTGCATACAAGCATTTTTCATCAACATCCGCTGTCAAGGTGGAATCCTTCATGACGTCAGGTAGCGGAAAGCCCAGGAATATTCTCGTTCTGACTGGCAGCGGGCGGAAGCACGGGAACAGTGACCGTCTGGCTGAGGCTTTCATCAAGGGGGCGCGGGAAGCAGGACATGCGGTAAACGTCTTTCATACCGGCCGCGAACCCATGAGCGCCTGCCTGCACTGTGAAGGATGTTGGAGCAATGGCAAACCCTGCATCATTGAGGATAGTTTCAACACGTTGTTTCCCCTTTTGGAGCAGGCAGAATTGCTTGTCTTTTGCAGCCCCCTTTACTGGTATAATTTCAGCGGCCATATCAAATGTGCCATGGACAGGATGTATCCGTACTCAAAAAAAGACCGCCTGCGTGATATGAACGTACGTGAAACCATGCTACTCATGTGTGGACAAAGCCATTTTCTACGTTCCTTTGCCGGGCCTGCCGAAGCATATCGCCAGATGTTGGGCTACAAACGTTGGAAGGACAGGGGGCGGCTTTTTGTGACCGGCGTTGATGAATATGGAGAGATTGCTGGTGACAGGGCGTTGCGTATTGCCGAGGATATGGGACGCAATGTATGAAGAACACACGAATTGTCGACAGGCATCGGCATTCCTGCAGGTTACGCAGCATATCGTCAGATTGTAGAGTAAAACCTGCTACAGCAATGCGGTACAGACCCGGGTTATGACGCTGAGCACTGTGAAAGGATAATGGTTTCCATATCGTCTGGAATGTAGAGTGTGCCGGAAAAAAAGGGGGCGCCTTCTGCCAGGTAGTCGCGCTTTCTGTGCGGTAAATGCGTGTCTTCAGTATGCCAGAGTACCAGGTTTGCTATCCCAAGCGCTTCAGCCATCAGACAGGCATCTTTTACGGTACTGTGGTGCTTTTCATAGGGATGGAAGCGTGCGCTTTCAGAAGCGAGGCAAAAGGCTTCGGAAAGCATCCAGTCGGCCCCATACGCTAATTCATGTAATTCTTGTGGCAGGGGTTCGTCGCCGGGGAAGATGAGGCGTCCACCAGTCGTCAGACGCAGTATAAAGCCATACTGACAAAGTTTTTTGCTGTGAATGTCAAAAAACGTCACAGCACGTCCCCCCACCATGCGCGTTTCACCCTCTGCCACTGGTGTTATGTGCAATGTTTTGTCAAATGTTGCCTGCATGCCTGCATCAAATGACATTTTTACAAAATCCATGACGAATTTTGCCAGTGCCGCATGGCAATACAGGGTAAAAAAACCATCATAGACACCCTGTTTCATAAGCGTTGCCACAGTCCGAAGCACCCAGAGCATGCCCAAAAGGTGGTCGGTGTGGGCATGGGTCAGCACGGCATGATGAATATCTGTTAAAGAAACGCCCGCAGCATCAAGCTGGTCAAAAATACGGTTACCTCCTCCCCCATCAACCAGCAAGGGGCTGCCGTCCCCCCCCAGCAATAGAAAACAGGTATTGTAACAGCGCCGTGCACTTGCGTTGCCTGTTCCCAGCGCAATGATTCTTTCTGCGTCAGGAATCACGTTCAGGAGTCCTGACTGGGTGTG
>JAFTDG010000116.1 GCA_017454325.1 Desulfovibrio sp.
CCATCACGCCTGTAGAGACCGCCCCTGCGTATAAACGAGATTTTGTGGTAATTACTCACCCATACCTTAGCTGTGGCGAATTCTTCTATAGCCTTCTTGCTTTTGTAGCTGACAGTGCGGATCCAATCAGGTATCTCTCCTGTCAGCTTGTCTTTTTCAGAAACAATCCAGACAATATCAAATTTTCCGGGATATTTTTCGTTTAGAGCTTCGGCCACATATTTAGGGTTGCAGCCGTATCCTTTGCCCATATAGTTGTCAAAAACTATTTTTCGGGGGTCAATGGGCTTTAGGCCATAGGTTGCCGCAAAAAGATATTTCGTATTAAACTTGAATGGCAGTCGAAGGTATATGGCGCAGCTGCCGTCTTCAAAATTTTTTGCGGTGAAACCTTTTAGAAAAAATTTAATTAAAGTCAGTAATGCTTTTTGAAATATTTTCATTTCGCTACCGTCCATCGCGTTATAGCAGGGCTTCTGACGATAATGCTGCAATCAACATTGCCGCTTATTCTTCCTAAAAACACTGTAGCATGTTGCGGTACATTCCAGGCAGATCAGTTGTGGGATACCATCCCAATTTCATAAGCTTGTCTGCGTTGAGATTAAGACAGTGTGTGGGTGGATATTTGGACGTATCTGTTATCTGCACTTCAACACTGATCTCGCCGTTGGCCATGTTTTGCGCAAGCATTTCTGCCATTTCGCGAATAGAGCAATATGTCGCTGGATTTGCCGCATTGTATGCATTGCCTTGTTTTCCGCAAAGCAACACCGACAAAATGGCGGTTGCGGCGTCAGCCGTATAAAGATATGTGTGACTGCTTTCACCCGTAGTTTGCAATACAATATTCGTTTTATTTAGGACGCAACGACCAAATTGTGCGAATACCCGCATATTATCACGAGGTACTCCAGGCCCAAAAGTCTGAGCAAGACGAATAACTTTTGCTGGGACAGCATACTCATTGCAGTAGCTAACACATAAATTTTCGCAGACTAATTTGGCCTGTGGGTAGCTACTTCTCAAAGACATGCTGTTCACACTAGTGGTACTATCCTCAAAAATATATTCATCATTTTGATTGGCTCCATATACTTCCATAGAAGATAGATAGGCAAAACTCTTTACATGCTTTTTTCGGGCAAGTTCAAGCATGTTGTATGTACCTTGAATGTTGCACAAAATAGTTTCTACTGGTTTTTGTACAAAGAAAATGCTGTCCGTAGGGCTTGCCCCGTGAACGATGTACTCAACTGGCTGTTCAATGGAGGGAAGGTGTTCAACGTCACCATGCACAAAGTTTAGGTCACAGCCGTCGGCAAGCTGATCAGCAAATTTGTTCCTAGCCTTTTCCACATCCCGTGCCAATGCTAGAACACGTATACTTGCACCTCGGGTCTTGCTGTAGTACAGCAGCCCGCTGGCTAGCGTAAAGCCGATTAAGCCTGTCGCGCCCGTGATAAAGACTGTTTTGCCGTTCAGCCTCTCCCAAGGAATGAATTTACTTGCAGCTATCTTTTCAAGATCATTTTTAAAAATGGAATTTTCCGTCCACATCATTCTACCCCCCAGACTTCCGAATTTTCGCGAGTCTTGTACATGGCCTTGAATATGTAAAAGTCCGATGGCGTCGTGATCTTAATATTTTCCGGAGGTCCTTCCACGATATGCAATTTTTCACCGTAATGTGACATGAGCATGGCGGAATCAATCATCTCAGTATTACCGTCTTCAATTGCCTTATGGTGTTTTGCCACGATGTCGCTCAGACGAAATGTCTGTGGCGCACGTGCCAAGCGACACCGGCCCCGATCGTAGATATTGTCCACTTCGTCGTTTGGTGTGACACTGATGATGGTCTCTATGGCTGGGGTTACGGTTATGGCATTGCCGTATTCGTTAGCGCAAGCAATATTCTGACTTATGACATCGGCATTGATCAAAGGTCGCACGCCGTCATGGATGAGGACGATAGAATCACGTGGAACAGCCTTGTCCTGCCACAATGCCATAAGACCATTGCGGATGGATTCCTGACCGGTATTGCCGCCGGGTATAATCCATTTCACTTTTTTGAAATGATACTGTTCTAGAAGAGTTTGAAGATAGGCTATCCAGTTTTCTAGACAGACAACGACAATAGCGTCTATTTGCGAATGACGTTCGAA
>JAFTDG010000117.1 GCA_017454325.1 Desulfovibrio sp.
ACCAGTACCACAAAATTGCCACTCCCCAAACAGACCTATACCCCTTTAAAAAACAGAAAGGGGGCTACAAGTCATCCTTGTAAACCCCTCAATTCATTCATTTTTTTGGTGGAGCTGAGGAGAATTGAACTCCTGACCGCTTGAATGCCATTCAAGCGCTCTCCCAACTGAGCTACAGCCCCTTGACGAAGATATAAATGACCTAAAGGCGCCGGAGAGTCAAGCAGAAATTTGATGCTCTGTAGAATATTTAAAATTAGTGTGTAATTTAAGTTTATTATAACACAAAACAGCACTGGACGAGAAGGGATATCTCCGATAATTTTATGCAAGATTATCTTACTCAACGTCTGCATCCTGCCGCACCAGCAGGGAGGTGGCAAATGCGTATACGTCTGCTTGTGGTGTTCTTTTTGCTTTGGTCATCCTCTGTAAATGCCGCTCCATGGACGGCCTATATTTTCAACGTAGAAGACGGCAATACTGTCACGGTGAGTACGAAGCCAGATGCTCCCAGGGCGGACTATGTTCTGCGCTTCTACGGTGTGGGGGCACCGACCTTGCGCCAGCCTTTTGGCAAGGAGGCCCGTGATTATTTGCGAAGCATGTTGCCAAAGGGTGCCAAGGTGGGGGTGGATGTTGTCAATGAAGAGAAGGATGGTACCCTCCGAGCCCTGGTGCAGGTGCGTGGCGATTCCGTCAACTATCAGCTGGTGGCTCAGGGGCTGGCCTGGGTGGACAGGCAGAACTGCAAGGCCGTATTCTGTCGTCGTTGGTACATTCAGGAACACCAGGCCGTACAGGAACGCAATGGTATCTGGCAACTGAACATGGGCACCCCCCCCTGGCAGTGGGGCAGATAAAATATACGGAGACTGATTATGGCAGATTCTGAGGCATTGCATGCGTTTCTGAACACCTGGCAGGAGGACCCCCTGCATGCCAAAAAGGCGTTTCAAACGTATATGGACATGCTGACAGGGCAGAAGGGGGTCAGCCTCTCCTTCAAGGCCCGTCCCGGCATCAGTTATTCCCTGCGTGCCCGCCATGCGGCGCAGGGTAAACGAGAGCTATTTGTACTGGTGGATGTGGTGGATGACGAGCCAGAAGCTCGCTGGCTTTCCGTCTGTTTTTATGACGACATGGTTGCAGACCCTGAGGAACTGGGAGATTTTGTGCCCGAGGGGCTCATGGGTGAGAACGCCCGTTGCTTCAATCTTGAGGAAGACGATTCCCGTATGCGCGACTATATTGGAGCGCGCCTTGCAGAAGCCGTGCGCGCTGCAGCAGGCACGCTGTGACCGCAGGTACTGGTCCACAGCCGGATATACTGGTGGCCGTGGATTTTGAAACGGCCGGATTTTCAGCCCACAGCGCCTGTGCCGTGGGCTTGGCACGTATTGAGCACGGCCACGTGGGTGCAACCTTTTACAGCCTCATCCGCCCGCCGTCATCACGCGTGCGTTTTACCCATATTCATGGGCTGACTTGGCCCATGCTCAAAGATGCCCCTACCTTTGCCCAGGTCTGGCCACGCATGGCGACATTTTTGGCGGGTACAGACGCTTTTCTGGCGCACAATGCCCCTTTTGACAGACGTGTACTCCACGCAAGCTGTCAGGCCGTGGGGGTTCCCTGTCCGGCTATGCCCTTTTTGTGTACACTCAAGGGCGCACGAGCTGGCCTGCCCCTGCCCAGCAAAAAGTTGAGCTGCTGCTGCGAGTACTTTGCAATCCCGTTAAACCACCACAACGCCTGTTCGGATGCTACGGCCTGTGCGGAACTCTATTTGCGGCTGCGCGGCCTGGGCATTACGGATGCCCAGATGCGGCTGTAGAACTGTCAAAAAATTGTCTGGCCTGCGATGGCGGAAGAGGCGTATGGCGGCAATCACGCGCTGTCATGCGCCTTTTCAGTTCTTGGAATGCTTATTGCTTTTGCCACAAACAAGCAGTGTTCATATGCGGAGGTAGTGATCATGAAGTCTCTGTTCAGCATGCAAGTGGGTCTCGTTGGCAGGGTTATGGATATGCAGTTGCAGCGGCAAAATGTCATCGCCGGCAACATCGCCAATGTGGAGACGCCCAACTACAAGCCGCGGGAACTGACCTTTGAAAAGGATCTGCAGGCCGCTCTGGGGCTGGATGCCCGCGGCCGCCTGAGCCTGACAGCTGAAGGGCACATCCCCTCCGCCTTTGATCCCAACAGTTTTGGACCCAACTGGGAAAAGAAACTGCGTCCACGTCTGATTTACGGCGAAGACCATGTCAATATTGACAAGGAAATGGCCAAGCATGCCAAGAACCAGTTGCAGTACACAGCGTTGACCCAGGTGATGACCAAGACCTTTGAGGGCCTCAATACCATTATCATGGACGGTAAGCAGGCCTAGGGGCTGCTGGTTTTTTGACGGCACGACCTTTGCAATAAAGATTGCAACAGAAATCATAAAGTATCACATCGGTACAGCGAGCGTGCCGCAGGAGGGTGGTCATGGATTTTATGACAGCATTTGATATCAGCGCATCCGGTCTTTCCGCTGACCGCACCCGCATTAATACCATCTCCATGAACCTGGCCAATGCCAAGACAACACGTACGCCCGAAGGTGGCCCCTATCGCCGCCGCACGGTCATCCAGCAGACAGCCGATGTGGACGATCCCTTTTCTGTGCACATGCGCTCCGCCCTGGACCGCAATGTGCAGGGGGTTCGCGTACTGGCGGTGGCCAGAGACATGCGTCCCCTCAAGCGCGTCTACGAGCCGGGCCATCCTGACGCCAATGAAGAAGGGTATGTGTATTATCCGGATATCAATGTGGTAGAGGAAATGGCCAACCTCATGACCGCACAGCGCAATTACGAGGCCAACGTCACTACCGTGGAATCTATAAAGGGCATGTATACCAAGGCCCTGGAAATAGGTCGCTAAGGTCTGGGAGGGTGTCATGAGCATTCAGGCAGTGGGCATGCGGGCATACAGTGAGGCCCTGCGTCATTTCAACAAGGTGGAAGGCAGCCTGCAACAGGGTACTCCCGTCAACGGCAGAACGCTCTTTGCCAAGACCCTCGACCAGACGTTGTTGCGTGACAGCGTTGACAGAGGGCAGGACTTCGGCGCCCAGGCCGATTTTATCAAGTATCCCACCACTGCCAATACGCCCATCGCCAACCCCAGCAGTTTTACGGATACGGTGAAAACCTCCCTGAACAGGGTCAACACCCTGGATAATGCCAAGAATATGGCCATTGAGGATTTTGCCTCAGGCCGTAACCAGAATGTACATGAGCTTATGATTACCATGCAGAAGTCCAGCCTGGCCATGAAGCTGACCTCAGCCGTGCGTGGCAAGGTGTTGGAGGCCTATAAGGAACTTTCCAAGATGCAATTCTGATAAGTACATATTTTGTCCATGCATACTCCTGAACGCACCGCCCCTTTGCATGCCCGCAGAGGGGCGGTGGCGTTTAAATCCTGTCAGAAATTTGAACTGGGGGGCAGACACAGCATGTAAGGCTGGCAGGACAAGGCTTTTGCCACTATGGCATGGCATTTGCTATTTTTACGACAATCCGGCATTGTGTCGGGGGAACGTCAAAGCCAATGTATCAGGAGAGCGCTATGCCGGCCTTCATCATGCAGTTCATCAATGCCGTCAAGAATATCTGGGGTAGACTGAGCATTTTGCAGCGCGTGTCCGTTGTGGGGGGCACGGTAGCCATTACGGCGGCAGTCATTGGCCTTTCCATTTGGGCCTCACGGCCGGAATACAGGGTACTGTATTCCAACCTCAGCCCAGAAGATGCGGGCGTGGTCATCAAGGCCCTGCAGACGGACAAGGTGCTCTACCAGCTTGCCGATGACGGCAAAACCATCATGGTACCCAAGGAGCTGGTGTACGACCAGCGTATCAAGATTGCCGGTGAAGGCGCTTTGGTAGGGCAGGGCATAGGCTTTGAAATCTTTGACAAGGTCAAGGTGGGGCAGACCGATTTTGTGCAGAAAATCAACTATACGCGTGCGCTGCAAGGGGAACTCTCGCGTACCATCAGCGAATTCCCCAGCGTTGAGAGCGCCCGCGTGCATTTGGTCATCCCGCGCCGCAGCCTCTTTGTGGAAGATCGGCAGTCCCCTTCGGCATCAGTGGTGCTCAAGCTCAACAGGCCCAATGTCAAGCCGGACCAGAAGGAAATCAATGCCATCCTGAATATGATTCTCATGGCTGTGGAAGGGCTGGACAAGTTGCACGTATCCATTACCGACAACGGCGGCAAGGTGCTCTATCAGCCGGAAGAAGACAGCATTGTCGGTGTCAATACCACACAGATGGAACACCGTCTTCAGGTGCAGCGTGACCTGGAACGACGTATTGAAGAAATGCTGATGCCCATGTATGGCCCCGGCCGCGTTATCGCCAAGGTCAATGCTGAAATGGACTTTAGCCAGAAGACCATCCGCCGCGAGATGTATGACCCCGAAAAGACGGCTGTGCGCAGCGAACAGCGCAGTGAAGAAAGCCAGCAGGGACGGGCCAACCTTGAGGCGGGCGCCCCGGATGTGAATTTCCGTGCAGACGGTATTACCGGTTCCATTTCCACGCAGAACGGCAACCGCGAAACCCGTACTACCAACTATGAAATCAATAAGGAAGAGCAGCAAATTGTCTCCAATGTGGGAGATCTTCGGCGTTTGACGGTTGCAGTCCTCATTGATGGGACGTATGAAAAGACTAACGGTGAATGGGCCTTTGTGCCACGCAAGAGTGAAGAGCTGGAACAGGTGCGCCAGCTTGTGAGCAATGCCGTTGGGCTGGACAAGGCCCGTGGCGATTCTCTGGAAGTGAGTTCTGCCCCCTTCACGGATTCCGAGCCGCCCAAGGATCCCAATTTTGCCGAAATGCTCACCAGCTATGCAGAGCGGCTTGGCAAGCCCCTGCTCAATGCCCTGCTGGCTTTCCTCTTTCTGATGCTGGTGGTGCGCCCCGTAGTGCTGGCCCTCATCCGGCCTAAGGTGGAAGCCGGTGAGATGGTGGAGGGGCTGGAAGGTCTCCCTGCCGCCGAAGAGCAGCTAGCCCTTTATGAGGCCTTGGAAGAAGCGGCAAAGACTGAGGAAGAGGAAGAAGATGAAGAAGATGACGACGAACTGATCTTTAAGGACGTCGAAGCCTTGAAGGCGCACATTGTCACCCTGGCAGACAGCCACATGGAGCAGGTAGTGACCCTGGTGCGCGGTTGGATTAAGGAAGATGAAACAGCGAAAGCCTAGCAGTGCCGTACTATCGCCCAGTGGCCCGGAGCTGGCCGAACTTCGGGCCCAGCGTCGGGCTCAGAGAGAGACAAACCAGCGCATTGAGGAATTGAAGCTCAGGGTGATACGCTTTACAGATCAGCACATGGAACAGGCCGTGCGCCTTATCAAACGCTGGCTGACAGAAGAATGACACACGGTTCCGGGGTAGACCATATGGCCTTGCCCCGGAACCGTTCGCAGGGGTATAGGCGCACCCTTGCGGTGTTTTTACCCGGTTCAGGTATTTTTGACGCGGAAGGAAGGAGCAGCAGATGGCGTTGACCGGCAAACAGCGTATTGCCGTACTCTTACTCGCCATGGGCGACAAGTTTACAGCAGACGTGTTCAAACGCATGGAGCGGCAGGAAATAGCCGATATCTCCAAGGCCATCGTGGAATTGGAACCCGTGCCCCGTGAAACAGTGGAGGAAGTGTTGCGCGACTTTCACGAATCATTGGTGGAGGGAGTGGATATGATTGCAGGCGGCAGTGACACACTCAAGCGCCTGCTGGTCAAGAATCTTGATCCGGAAACCGCCAAGTACGTCATGGATTCCCTGAGCCTTGATACAGGGCCGGCCCCCTTTCGCGATCTGGAACAGGTCAGTCCCAAACTACTGTCACAGGTGTTGCGCAACGAACATCCGCAGACCCTGGCCCTTATCCTCGGTCATCTGCACCCGGATCAGGCAGCCAGCCTGCTTACCAGCCTGCCTGCGGGTGTGCGTGCTGAAGTGCTCATGCGTCTGGCCCGTTTGGAGGCGGTTTCAGAAGACATGCTCATGGAGGTGGACAAGGTGCTCACCAGCCAGCTCATTGCCATGGGAGGCAAGGAAGGTAAGAAGGTGGGCGGCGTGCAGTCTGTGGCGGAAATTCTCAACGCTGTGGACCGTGCCACTGAAGAGGAAGTGCTTTCGGAAATCGAAGAAGATTCCGCCCAGATGGCCGAAGACATCCGCAATCTTATGTTTGTCTTTGAAGACTGCAAGAGCATTGATGATAAGGGCATACGCGAAATGCTCAAGGAAATCTCCAACGAAGACCTTACCTTGGCTCTGCGCGGAGCCAGTGACGATCTTAAGGAAAAAATCTTCAAGAATATGTCGGAGCGTGCAGCCAACATGATCCGTGAAGAACTGGAATTCATGGGACCGGCTAAGCTCTCCGATGTGGAGGATGCACAGCAGAATATTGTCAAGGTGGTGCGTCGTCTGGAAAGCGAGAACAAGCTTGTCATCAGCAGAGGCTCCGGCGACGTCTTCGTGTAGGCGGGCAGATAACGGGAATACCAGGACAGGGTAGACCATGGCGTCAGAGCAGCTGCGCAAAAAATGGGGCACCATCTTCATGGGCGAGCGGGAGACTACTCCGCAGGAGCTCGAAGCCATGCGCGAGCCCGTAATGCGCGAACGGCGGCAGCGTCAGGAGCAGGAGGATTACCTTGCCCGGGTGCGTACCAAGGCCGAGGAACGCGCCCGAGAGATTCTCGGGGCAGCCTATGCGGAACGACAGAAGGTGCTGGCTGAGGCCCGTGAGGAGGCTGAGGCCCAGGCCCGTCAAGCAGCCGAAGCCGCCCAGGCTCTTCAGGCTCAGGCTCAGGCTGTATTGGCCGATGCAGAGGCGGAACGAGACAAGGCCCGCGTCCTGCGCGAAGAGGCCGTACAGGTGCTGGAAAACAGACGGCAGGAGGGCTTTCAGCAGGGCATGGAACAGGCGGGCACGGAGTTGAAGGAATTTCGCGCAGATGTGGCCCGTATGCTCGGTGGTGTGTTGCGCAGCCTGGAAGGTCAGCGCGCGGCTATGTGTGACGCATGGCGTGAGGAACTGGTGGAGGTGACCCGTGTGGCCGTGGAGGCGGGCACCGGCTGGCTGCTGCAGACAGAGCACCAGCAGGTGCTGCGTAGCCTTGTGCTTGAATCTCTGCATCTGCTAGAAGACCGTGTCACAGTTACCGTGCGGGTACACCCGGACGATGAGCAGGTAGTTGGTGACATGTTTAGGGATGCGCGCGAGCGCGTACCTGAATTGCGGCAGTGGATCGTCGAGGGAGATTCCACGCTGGAACCGGGTGACATCGTGGCCGAAAGCGTGAGCGGCAGTGTGGAGAATCTGCGCAGCTACTATCGGGAAATGGTAGGCAACATTCTGGAGCATCTGACATTACCACAGAGCCCTGCAGAAGCGCAGGCCGAGGCCGATCTTGCCGAAACCGTTGCTTGCGATACGGCGCAACTTGACGAGGTCGTTCGCGCTGCAGAACCTGTGCCCGAACCGGAACCAGCAGCACAGGACACGGTACAGGTCGACCAGTCAGCAGAGCAGGATATGCCGGGAGTGTCCGAGCAAGAGCCCTCCATGGATGATAGCTCCCAGGTACAGGCACCCATGCCTGACAGAATGTCGCAAGCAACCGTGACGCCTGCTTCCGAGGTGGTGCAGGAGAGGACTGCAGATGGCATTGCCCCTTCCAATGTGCCTGATAACGCTTCTGAGGATGGAGCATTTGCGCCAGACGACGATCTTTTTGAGACACCAGAGGCAGGTAATATGCCGCCGTCCGTTCCCGACAGTGATGGGCAGATAGCTACATCCGTGCCAGAGGAACCCTTGTCTGAGGATGACCTTTTGCCCGTGGATATTCCAGATGTCCCTCCGCCCTCTGCGCCTGTACCTCCGACCCAGATAGAAAATCCCAGCCTGGCAGAACTGGAAGACGAGCTCTTCCCCTTGCCGGAGGAGGAACATCCTCAGCCGGAAAGTGGCGGAAATGTGTTTGTCGACGGGGGCTTTCTCTCTGGCTCGCAACATCAGGGCTGACCTTGGATAGTATGCCATGAGACTGGAGCCTAAAGCCTGCATCAATCTTTTGCGCGCCGGAACGGCGGTGCGTCTGTATGGCAAGGTTAACAAAGTGGTGGGCCTGGTGGCCGAGGGCAGTGGTTTGCGCGCTCCACTGGGGGCGGTATGCCATATGTTACCGGACGAAGGAGATGCGGGTATCGCCGCTGAAGTGGTGGGCTTTCGCGACGGTAATCTGCTGTTCATGCCCTATGGCGATATGCGTGGTATCCGGCCTGGCAGCCGCATTCGCAATACCAGTCTGCCACCGGTTTTTCCCGTGGGGCCGGATTTGTTGGGTCGGGCCTTTGATGCCTTTGGAACGCCGCTGGATGCGGGGCCGCCTGTCAGCACGGAGCTTTATACATCACCCCTGCCAGCCGGTGAGAATTCGCGCGAAGATTATGAGCGTCAGATGGAGGCGCAGCGCGCCTATGCACCGGCCTGGGCCATAGACGCCCGCCGCCTCTGGCACCCCGAGCTGGCCCCCTTGTATACAGACCCGCCCAGCCCTTTGCAGCGTCCCAGAATTACGGATATTCTGGACGTGGGCGTACGGTCGGTGAACAGTCTCATTACGCTGGGCAAGGGGCAGCGTGTGGGCATCATGGCCGGTTCAGGTGTGGGCAAGTCCACTCTTATGGGTATGATGGCCCGTTATACCAGAGCTGATGTTAATGTTATTGCTCTTATTGGTGAGCGCGGCCGGGAAGTGGTGGAATTTATGGAACGCGACCTGGGCCCTGAGGGTATGGCCCGTTCCGTGCTGGTGATTGCCACATCAGACCAATCGCCCTTGGTGCGCATGCGCGCTGCCTATGCCGCTACTTCTGTGGCCGAATATTTTCGCGACAAGGGCATGGACGTGCTGCTGATGATGGATTCTGTAACCCGTTTTGCCATGGCCTCACGCGAAGTGGGTTTGGCCGTGGGCGAACCCCCTACCACCAAGGGCTACACGCCATCGGTCTTTGCTCAGCTGCCCAAGCTCTTGGAGCGCGCCGGGCGTTCGTCCAAAGGCACGATCACGGGCATATACACTGTGCTGGTAGATGGTGATGACTTTAACGAACCCATTGCCGATGCTGTACGCTCCATTCTTGATGGGCATATTGTGCTCACGCGCGACTTGGCGGACCAGGGGCACTTCCCCGCCATTGACGTGCTGCGCTCCATCAGCCGTTTGCGTTCGGAAATCTGCGACCGCCAGGATGTGCTGGCCGGTCGTGTGATCACTCGCTGGATGAGCACGTACCGTCGTGTGGAAGACATGGTCAATATCGGGGCCTATTCCAAGGGAGCTAACCCGGAGATTGATACCGCCATTACCAAGATGCCGGCCATCAATGCTTTTTTGTGTCAGGATGTGGGTGACCCCCAGCCGGTGGATGCCTGCTTTGCCCAGATGCGCGCCCTGGCAGAAGCGGGGGGGCAGCCAGGAACGTAGTGGCTGCGGAATGTGTCGCCCGCCCACAACCCAAAGGCAGGGGCGGGCATTTTTTGCCAGTCTTATTATATACTGATCTTCGCGCCCAAGAGTTTTGCAAATGCGGCCATAAGCGCCGGATGTGCCGGCCAGGCTGCTGCGGTTACAAGGTTGCCGTCCACCACAGCATCAGAGAGGGTGGCATTGGCATCCTTCCAGGAGGCTCCAGCATCCACAATATCCGGTTTTACTGCAGGGTATGCTGTGCAGCAATGGCCGCGCAGCACACCGGCGGAAACAAGTATTTGTGGCCCGTGGCAAATGGCGGCAATAGGTTTTTGTGCTGCGTCAAATTGACGCACGATTTCAAGAACGCGTGGGTTGAGGCGTAGGTACTCCGGAGCGCGGCCTCCTGGAACATACAGGCCTGCATAGTTGCTGACATCCACCGTAGCAAAATCAGCATTGATGGCGAAATTGTGGCCCCGTTTTTCTGAATATGTCTGGTCGCCCTCGAAGTCGTGGATGGCAGTACGCACCACATCTCCTGGTTTTTTTCCGGGGCAGACGGCGTCAACTGCATACCCCAGCATAAGCAGCATCTGGAAGGGAACCATGACTTCATAGTCTTCCACATAGTCGCCTGCAAGCACAAGAATTTTTTTCATATGATCTCCTTGAACTGATAGTGCATTCGGGGGAGGCATGCTACATGCCGCTACATGCCAGCCACAACAGGGGACAGGAAAGGATGTAGATACTCAGTGCTGGTATTGTCCCGTTATTGATATACGCTGTTATAGACCGTATCTCAAGATACGCATGCGGTGGTGCCTCTTGTGACTCGTGCTGTGTTGCCCTTGACGTTCTATGTATGAATAACTTATTGGGGACGGTTGCCAATAGCTGCAGTGATTTGCGCTTCAGTAGCCAGTTTACCATCCACAAAAGCTTTTGCTTCCATTTTGCATAGATTGAGTTTCATACGCAGATTGTGGCATTCAAGGTCCAGGCGATCTCCAGGCACAACCTGACGACGGAATTTGACACCATCAAGCCCAGTAAACAAAAAAAGCTTGTCATCAAGGGATTCCATGCCTGATGCCGCTAGTAACCCGCCTGTCTGTGCCAGTGCTTCAAGAATAAGCACGCCTGGCATGATGGGCACTCCGGGGAAATGGCCCTGAAAAAAAGGTTCGTTGAAGGTAATATTTTTATATGCTTTAATGTGCGAACCGGGTACACATTCAATGACCCTGTCTACAAGAAGAAAAGGATACCGATGGGGCAGCAGGGTCATGATACGTTGGATATCCATTACGTGCTGTAAGGAATCTTGCATTTGTAGTATTTCCTTTGTTATTAGGATGATATGAAAAAAGGCTTCTCAAGCCTTATGGTAGAGAAGCCCGGAAAACCCAAAATGCTGATGCTTATTTTTTGTCTGTATCTTTCCCTTTTTCCTTATACAGCTTGTTCACTTCAGCAAGAACTTCCTTTGTAAGATCCATAGATTGATCAGCATAGAGAACGCCGCCTGCCGTGACATCAACTACAAAATTAAACCCCTTTGCCCGGGCAACTTCGTAGGTGGCGTTGAAAACCAGAGTCACCATGTCCTGGCGTAGTTTAACTTCTTCCTGCTCAACCTTACGCAAGAATGTACGGGTTTTTTGATCTAACGCTTGCTTGGAACGAATAAAATCAAGCTTTTTGTCCTCACCAACCTTGGGATTTTTTAGGGCTTCAGCCTTCTTTTTAAGGGCTTCCCCTTGTTTTTCCAGGTTGGCCCGTTCCTTGCCGAACTTGCTTTCCATCTGCGCTTTGGCGGCTTTAGCAGGTTCGCTTTGCGTGGCTACTGTCTGCATGTCAACTACGCCAATTTTTACCGCAGATGTGGCAGCGCTATCAGCAGCGTAGACTTGCCCCCCAAGCAAAAGTCCTACTGCGACAGCCATCATCAAAACCTTGCGCATGAAAATTCTCCTTCCCCAATGCTGAAGTACTATGTTTTCCTGCAACGGCGGCGGTAATGCCAAAGTGCAAGAAAAATGTAACGGGAAAAAGCCACGCCGTTTTGTTTAGAGATCACCATCCCTTTTCCAGCGTTGACACATAACAACTTTGCATCACATAGCATCGGCGCTGTCCTGCGTCAAGGAATTCTGAACTGTGCGGCGTTTGTGCAGCCTGTCCCTGTAGGCGAGAATGCCTTCGGCCAGACCTTCGGCAAGTGCCATACGGTATTGTGGCAGCCGTAGGTTCTTCGCTTCATTTGTGTTCGTGCAATAGCCCAGCTCTACGAGTACCGCTGGCATTTGTGTTCCTACAAGCACAAGAAAAGGTGCGGATTTGACTCCGTTATCGCGTACCGTGTACTTGCGCCGCTTGAGTCGTGAGATGGCGCGACGCTGAATGTCGTTGGCAAGATGGTGTGACTCGCCTGCACGTGCGTTAAGCATAACGTCGGCGAGCATCTTTCGCATATCACGAAGGCGTTGCCCACTGTCGGCGTTTTCCACTGCTGCAAGGCGAGCAGCCTCTGGAGTCCTGGCCATGTCCAGATAGTATGTTTCAAAACCCTGCACCCTGGCATTAGGGCTGGCATTGACATGTATGGAAACAAAGAGATCTGTGCCTGCAGCGTTTGACATGGCGGTACGTTGGCGCAGGGGGACAGTACTATTCTTTGTGCGGCTGTAGACTACCTCTAAGCCATTGGCCTGGAGCAGGCGACCGAGTGTCAAAGCCACATCAAGTGTTATTTCGCGTTCCAGCACAGAATTGTGGTGTGTGCCAGGATCCCGACCTCCATGCCCTGCATCTATGAAAACCGTGCGAACGCTCAAACCAAGCTGCTGTGCCATGTCAGTGACGAGACGTGGATTGGCAGAATGAATGCTGGTTGGACGGGAAGAGGGCCTGTTTGCAACAGGCTGGGAGGCTTTTTGTGGTGGCTGTGTCACTGCAGGGGCTCGGGCTGTTGGAGGGGCTGTGATAAGGGGTTTACTGTTTAGTCGTGATCGCAGGTTGCGGGCTGCAGCAATTTGATCCCCCCCCGAGTAAAGAGTTGCGACGGCATCAAGTAATTCTAAAGCTTCGGCTGTTTGTTGGAGCATATCAGCATCTATAGCAGCCGCACGCATGAGGGCATCATCTGCCAAGGCACTTTGAGGGAATTCTTGTGCCAAGCGCAAATACAGATCACGTGCTTGACGGTATTCGCCCTTCAGGTGCGAATTATTGGCAAGACCTTCAAGGCTTACTGCTGCCCGGAAGAGTGCTCCAGGCGAGACAGCCCAGTTCTTTTTGGCCAGGTAAATGCGTAAAAATTCTGTCGTCAGGTCCTCCCAAGGCTGTCGCTGTGTAGCACGAACCTTGTCCAATGTGAGCGATTCCATACGTTTTTTTGCTTCACGATATCGGGGAAGCAAATCGTCAGCGGCAAGAGGCGGCAGGGATTCAGCCTTTTCTGCCAGAGAAGCTCCTTGACGCACAGGTTTTCTTGCTTGCACAGCTGCTGCTTGCTGATGTGTAGTTGCTTTTGATGCAATACGTGTGGGAGTCTGTTCTTCTACCGCCTCCTTGCCGTCAGTGTTAGCTACCTGACGGGCTTCCGGCGCTGTCCGCCCTTTGGCCGCGGCCTGTAGGGTTTTTTTAAAGGCTTGCACCGCAGTACGCATATCACTCTTGGGGTACTGGCTTTCGATGCGTTCCAGTAGCATGAGTGCAGTCTTGTCATCCTTTAACCAGGCTGCTCGCAGTTTGGCTGCACGAAACAGTGCATCGTCAGCAAGACGGCTGTCCGCATGCCGCTGTGCAACGCTTTCGTAACATTCAATGGCCTTGCGGGCGTCGGCTTTGGCAAAAGAGCGGTGCGCCAGTTCTTCTAGAGCTTCAGCGGCACGGAAAAGAGCTGCCGGACGGTTTGGCCAAGAAGGATCGGCATTATAAATGGCTTGAAATTCGGCTGCAAGTTTTTCCCATGATTCACGCAGAACGGCACGTTTTGCATCTTGTCTGAGCTTCTGCACTCCAGTTTTTGCCATGTCATAGCGTTTCCCGGTGGGAGGCAGGGAAGTATATCCAGAATCGTAAAAACATACGATCATAAGGCTCAATGCCGCTATAAAGGCCAATGGCGGAACAAGTCGCCTCCAGATCGAAGAAGATTGCGCGGCTGTAAAAAGGTGAGAGTGTGCCTTGCGGATCATGGGAGTATCCTTACAGATACAAAGTTGTCAAAATGCTGGTGGTACATACCTTCTTGAGTTATAGCATAATATATGCCAATCGGTTGAACTTGGCGAACTCTATAGGGAGGTTCGTGAATAACGTGGTAAAAAAAACGTCTTGTGGATGTGAACAGATTTCCACAAGACGAACAATCCCGTTTTACGGTGAAAACACAGACCTGCTATTGAGCCTTCAACACGCAAACAATGCAAGCCACACATCATGGCGATGGCCAGTTCCAAATTTTACTGGCGTTAGCCGCAATTGCTAAGATATTACTTGTTCCTTGAGTATCCAGAGTCAAATTGCACAGAGACGATCTGAAGGGATAATAACGAAATTTTTGTCTCGTAATACCTCTACAGCCTTATCAGCCTTGTCGAAACGGAAAATCATAATAGCACTGTCAACATCGCGCTGGACAAGCGCATACATGTATTCAACATTAATGCCGTTAGCAGAGACCGTCTGCAAGACAGAATCCAATCCCCCTGGATTGTCTGGCACTTCTACGGCTACAACGCTCGTGCGACCAATGGTAAAGCCCTTTTCTTTGAGAACCGCTTTGGCCTTATCCGGGCTGCACACAATCATGCGCAAAATGCCAAAATCAGATGTGTCGGCCAGAGACAATGCACGAATATTGATGCCTGCTTCAGCCAAGGTGTGTGTTACCTCAGCCAGACGTCCAGCCCGGTTTTCCAGAAAGACAGAAATCTGTTCCGTTTTCATGGCATATCCTTTGGTTCACTGTACATTGGAGAGCCGAAGCGTATGTATGGTAACCGGCGAAGCTATATTGAAGGGATTACGCGGTGCGGCCAGGTTCATCTGAAGGAGAAGGCTGCTTTTGTTCTTTGGCAGTGATATCAATCTCGTCTGGCTCAGTCGTAGCACGACGAAAATTACGTATGGCTCTGCCTAGCCCTCCGCCAATTTCTGGCAGTTTTTTTGCCCCAAAGACGAGAAGGACAACTACTAAAACAACCAGTAATTCAGAAGCACCAACGCCAAACATGAAATGGCCCTCCGTAGTGGATTGGCTTGTATCAGAAACAGTTAAAATGTAAACGCTAGGGCAAGCCAGGTCAAGACATGTTTTGAGAAGTTTGTTGAAGGATTATTTGCCCATGGCATTCATGAAATCCACATTGGATTTTGTGCCTCGCATCTTATCTAATAAAAATTCCATGCTGTCGATGGGGCTCATGGGGGCCAGTATTTTTCGTAAAATCCATACGCGGTTGAGTACATCTTCAGGTAATAGCAAGTCTTCCTTGCGCGTACCTGTACGATTGATGTCAATAGCGGGGAAGACACGCTTTTCTGAAAGATGGCGGTCTAGGTAGATTTCCATATTACCAGTGCCCTTAAATTCTTCGAAAATCACTTCATCCATGCGGGAACCGGTGTCAATAAGGGCCGTGGCAATTATTGTGAGGCTGCCACCTTCTTCTATGTTTCGAGCTGCACCGAAGAAGCGTTTGGGGCGTTGCAGTGCGTTAGCATCCAGGCCACCAGAAAGGACGCGTCCCGAAGAAGGCGTTACTGCATTATATGCACGGCCTAGTCTTGTGATGGAATCAAGCAGAATAACCACATCGCGTTTGCGTTCAACGAGTCTTTTAGCTTTCTCAAGCACCATTTCGCAAACCTGTACATGGCGCTGCGGCGGTTCATCGAATGTAGAACTGATAACTTCAGCCTTTTTGACAGTGCGCTCCATATCTGTGACTTCTTCAGGACGTTCATCAATGAGCAGAACAATGAGGTAGACATCGGGATTGTTAGCATTGATGGCATTGGCAAGTGATTGCAACAGAATCGTTTTGCCAGTACGCGGGGGGGCCACAATGAGACCGCGTTGTCCACAGCCTATGGGAGCCAGAATATCTATAACGCGATTGGAAAGATTTTTTTCTCCGTTTTCCATGACAAGTTGCTGGTCAGGATAGATAGGAGTCAGATTGTCAAAGAGAACGAGATTTTTGGCATGTTCCGGCGGCTCAAAGCCGATTTCAGTTACCTTGAGCAAGGCAAAATAGCGTTCTCCTTCTTTGGGCGGACGTATTTGACCTGCAACAATATCTCCCTTGCGAAGAGAGAATCTGCGGATTTGTGAAGGGGAAACATAAATGTCATCTGGACCGGGCATGTAGCTACATAAAGGCGAGCGTAGGAAACCAAAGCCATCAGGTAATATCTCAAGCACTCCGTCGCCATAGATGGCACCATTTTGTGACGCACAGGCAGAGAGCAATGCAAAAATGAGTTCCTGCTTGCGCATGGAACTGGCATTTTCGATTTCATACTGTTCTGCAAGCTCCATGAGCTCCTGCATGCTACGCGTCTTTAAGACTGTGAGACTTAACGCACTGTCTGACAACAGATGTGGGGTGGCTTTTTTCTTGCGCATAGTATTCCAATACGTAAAACAACAGTTATAACACCAGCAGCAGAATAACTGCCAAACAAGGTATAGATTGATATTTGGGTGTCAGAAAAGATGTGTAAAAAAGCGTTTAGTCTATCTTGCGAAACATAGCAAGTAAAAAATACACATTATTAAACCATTGCAACTGCGGGCAGGGCCTTATTCCTTGATCTCTGCTGATTCTGGGGCATAAATAGCAAGCAGCTCTTCCCGTATGCTGTTTTCATCCATGTGCAGCACTTCTGCCAGTTCACCAGCAACAAGATCCATAGATTGGTCCTGAAGGCGCCGTTCGCCAAATGAAAGTTCCTTGGTGCGACCAATGAGCATAAGCTCGCGTAATACTTCAGCTACTACCGCTAAATCTGGACTTTTCAAACGTTCTGAATATTCACGGTAGCGGCGATTCCAGTTTTGTCCCGTAAAAACGGTCCTGTTGCAGTCGGTACGGAGGGATTCCAGTATGGCCGCAGCCTTTTCAGGTGGTGTCAGGGTACGCAAGCCAACTGCAGACGCATTGCCAACAGGCACCATCAGTGTAACATTGTTGGCTCGAATACGAACAATGTACAGCTCACAGACTTCATTACCCACGGTCTTGTGGTCAATGCGTTCAATCTTGCCCACGCCTTGGGCCGGATATACTACAAGATCGTTGAGAGTGAACATTATGTCACCAAAACATGCGTCTCACCGCTCATGCAGGACGTATCTCGGATAGAATGTTGAAAAAAAGGGTAAGACGATGGAATCCGAGCTTCAAAACATACTATTCCAAAAAAAAACAAGAGTCCAGTTGAAACCGAAACAGTATGGCAGCTCTTTTTTGAACGAGAAGATGTGTGTGGCTGGCACGATTATGTGGTTTGATCTTTGTTGAGGTGTTTCGCGGCATGCACAGCCTTTTCCAATCCCTGGTCTGCAAAAATGAAGAGTACCTCCAGGGCCTGGCTGCGTGCTTCAGAGAGTTTTTTCGCAGTTATGGTATCTGGATGCCCAAGCACCCAATGAATGATGTCATCCTTGTATTGTGGCCTGCCAATGCCAATGCGTAGACGATAGAAATTGGGTGTGCCCAATTGCTCATTGATAGACTTGAGCCCGTTGTGTCCGGCATTGCCTCCCCCTTTTTTAAAGCGGAGTTCACCAGGGGGAATATCCAGTTCGTCATGTACAACGAGCAGGTTGTCTGGCCTTAGTTTATACCAGGCGAGAAGCGGCTGGATAGACAGGCCACTCAGATTCATGAAGGTTTGTGGTCGCGTCACAAGCCAGCACCCGTGCAGCTGCGGCAGACGAACCCGCCAAAGCTCGCATGAAAATTTGCTACCAGCCAGTTGTTCCACGTCGCCAGTATTGCGGGCCACATCGAGGAGATCTGTAACAAAGTCAAAACCACAATTATGTCGTGTACCTTCATATTTTGAACCAGGATTGCCGAGGCCGGCGATAAGCCCTTTATACTCCATGATGTCCGTCTCCAGGTGTGTTGGAATTTTTAGTATATCTCACAGGCAGTCCTTGCCCCGCACAGATCATGGAGATTGTGTGGGCTACATAATGGCACAGGTCGGGAGACATCACGGCCAGATGCCCGCCACCAGGCAACCAGACCAGGCGGCGAGAAGGCGCCTGGAGCTGGTGAAACGTTTTTAGGGTAATCTGTGGCGTGAACAGTGCGTCGTCCAACGCACTGAAAAAACAGAGGGAACAGTGGAGCTGTGGCTGGATTGCAGCACAGAACAGACTTTTGAGAAAAATGAGGGGATAGGTCATGCGTGCCCGGTGGCGGTTGGTGTGCGGTTGTTTTGCTCCGGAAAGAATTTTGTGCATGGAAAGGTAAGCCTGCACGGGTATAGGAAGCCAGGGAAAAAGTCCAGCCAATATGGAAATTCCTTGGATAATGGCATTCCTGTGTGCTGCGAGCGCCATAAAATGTGTTAGCTCAATGGCCTCGGGAGTTTGCGGCAGGACACCACTGATGGGAAAGGATGCTGCTATTGTTTGGGAGGAGGCGGCATGTGCCAAAGCAAGGATGCCCCCCTGACTATGACCACAGACGGCAACAGGGCCGTATCCGCCATCAGTTAGCCAGTGTTCGGCGTAAAGCCCATCTTCCAACAGTTCGGAAAAAGTAAATAAACTAAGATGGTTGTTTCTTCCGTGACCTGTCAAATGCAGAGCGGCTACGGCAAGGCCTGCCGCACGTATGGCTGAAAGCAGGGGGCGGTACTGGTAGGGAGATAACAGTGAACCCGGGTAGAAAAGAATGACTGACGCCCCGTCATTGGGCCATAGTTCCAGATAGA
The DNA here is from genome assembly GCA_017454325.1 of Desulfovibrio sp. Lineage (GTDB taxonomy): Bacteria > Desulfobacterota > Desulfovibrionia > Desulfovibrionales > Desulfovibrionaceae > Desulfovibrio. The sequence goes on from JAFTDG010000117.1 coordinate 18,533, forward strand.
GAGAGTGTCTTCCAGCTCTGAGCTTGCGCGTGATAACAGGGTATCTGTGCATGAAAGAAATAGCATGGCCGGCTCCTCGTGGAGCCGGCCACATAAAAAGGTGGTCAATGAAGCTGACCGAGTAAAGAGGACCCTATTCCGCAGCAGCCGTGGCTTCGCCGCTAGCAGCTCCCTCTTCTTCCTCAGGAGTATCATCACTCTTTGTCAGTACACTGACAATGGCATAATTCTTGTCGTAAGCCGCCTTGACATTTTCCGGCAATTTGAGGTCAGCAACACCGATAGTATCATTAATGCCCAGGTCGGTCACATCGACAGTGACTTTTTTAGGCATATCTAGAGGTTTGCTTGTTAGGCGAACTGATTCGCGATACGTCTCTAGCACGCCACCCTGTTTGACGCCGCGTGAAATGCCGACAAATTCAACAGGCACTTCCACAGTAACAGGTTTGTTAAGGTCTACACCGTAGAAGTCTATATGTGTAAAAGCTTTCTTGTAGGGATGATACTGTACTTGCCAGATGAGCACTGGATGTACGGTTTTCTTGCCATTGTCTTCAATTTCCAGATTGAACACAGTGGTACGCCCCATCTCTTCATACATTTTTTCCAATGGCAGAGCCGGTGCCTGTACGGAAATATTGTTTCCATCGCTTGTATAGAACACACCGGGGATAAGTTTTTGAGCACGAAGACGACCACTGGGGCCTTTGCCGCAACCTTCGCGCTTCTGTACGCTTAACGTTTTTTCTATATTCATGACCTGCTCCTTGACTTGTGTCTGCCGCTTACAATACGCGGAAAACAATCATGTGTTGCGGGCTGTTTATCAAAAGAACATCCCAGAGGAACGAAATATTAGACAAACAATACACTGACAGATGAACCCGTGTGAATGTTGTGTATGGTCTTACCCAAAAGGGCCGCAACGGAGACAACCTGTAGCTTGGGACAGCGTTCAAGCTTATCACCAAGCGGAATGGTGTCCGTCACAAATACCTGTGAGAGCGCTTCTGTTTCGTTGATACGGTCAATAGCCGGGCCGGAAAGTACTGCATGACTGGCACAGGCGACAATTTTTGTGGCACCATTCTTGAGCAATACCTCTGCGCCGGCACATAATGTTCCTGCGGTATCAATCATGTCGTCAACGATAATGGCTAATCGCCCTTTTACATCGCCGATAACATGCATAGCCTGCGCTTGGTTGGGTTTGTCGCGGCGTTTATCCACAATGGCAAGAGGGGCATTGATACGTTTTGCATAGGAACGGGCGCGCTCCACCCCCCCAGCGTCAGGGGAAACAATGACCATATTATCTTCATGCAGCTGACGCAGCGCTTCTAGCATAACGGGCACGGCAAAAAGATTGTCCACGGGGCAATCAAAATAGCCTTGAATTTGGCCGGCATGCAAGTCAATGGTAACAACACGCTGCGCGCCAGCAACACTGATAAAATCAGCTACCATTTTGGCGCTGATTGGAGCGCGCGGGCTGACTTTTCTGTCTTGTCTTGCATAGCCATAGTAGGGAATCACGGCGGTAATGCGTGCGGCGCTGGCTCGTTTAAGGGCATCCAGCATGAGGCATAGTTGCACCAAATTACGATTGACGGCAGGCGGACACGTGGGCTGTACCACGAAAACATCATCACCACGAACGTTATCGCCGATTTCTATACGCAATTCACCATCACTGAATGTGGTAGCCAGCGTGGGCGTGAGCTGGCAACCGAGATGGTTACAGATTGCCTTGGCCAATTCAGGATTTGAAGAACCCGTGACAATCTTTAAATCGCTGTACATGAACATCCTGCCTTGCGTGTGGAAAACGAGTCCTGTTAGCTTTCCTGTTCCGGAAAGAGGAATGTGGTGTGTTTCACTGCCAAATACATCAAGGAATACTTACCAGATTGCCCTGTGGGAAAAATATGGCTGGGATGGAAGGGCTCGAACCTTCGAATGACGGAGCCAAAACCCGTTGCCTTACCACTTGGCTACATCCCAGTACTTATAATACATGCGTGTAAACACGATAATTCTTTTCACGCAGAATACTCGCTGCCGCAGATGCCTTTACACCGTCCTTGGGCATAAACAGCGCAAAAATCGCAGAACCGCTGCCGCTCATGGCAACCTTGGTACCAAATCGCAACAATGTTGCCTTGAGATCGGCCAGTTGCGGATACCGTGAAAAGACAACAGCCTCGAGGTCATTGTGCAGATCAAGTATTGGTTCTGCAGTGACGAGAAAAAATCCATTAGCCTCGGATGCTGACTTTGTCAAGGAATTTTGCCCAACTGTTGCTGAAGCGATGGTTGCATCATAATCTGCATATGCCTGAGGAGTAGAAGAATGCAGAGACGGACAGACAAGTATGAGGTGCATGCCCGATAATTTTGTATTATCCACCGGCTCAATGATTTCACCGATGCCTCGTACATTGCAGGGGAATGGCTGGAGAAAAAAAGGAATATCCGCCCCTACCCTCAGGGCAATACGGGTAAGTTCCTGTGCATCAAGAGGTTGCGACATACGGACATTGAGCCATTGCAGCAGTGCTGCTGCATCACTGCTGCCCCCGCCCAACCCTGAACCGGGAGGAATGCCTTTGCGAAGGATAATGTTTACCCCGGGAAGATGGGGTACTCTTTGAGCAAGGGCCTCATACGCCCTGGTAAGCGTGTTGCGTGTGGGGCATATTCCATATGCTTCGCACTGAACGTGGATTCCAGGCGTTGATACTAGGTCCACTTCCAGCGTGTCATGAGGCTCCGGGAGCGGCCAGAACAGGGAGTTGATTTCATGGTAGCCATTATCCCGTATTCCCGTGATGCGTAAACCAAGGTTTATCTTACATCCGGCGATGACCGTATCCATAGGCTATAAGGTCTCCAACGAGAGGTGGTCGTTGGTGTATACACAGATCTCAGCGGCAATATGCATGGCTTCAGTGGCAATCGTTGCGGCATCCATATCACAATGCCGGGCAAGCGCCCGTGCTGCAGCAAGTGCGTATGGGCCACCGCTGCCTATGGCCGCCACATCATCATCCGGTTCTATGACATCGCCCATGCCGGAGAGCAGCAGAATATGTTCCTTATCTGCCAGTAACAACATGGCTTCTAATTTACGCAGGTACTTGTCCTTGCGCCATTCCTTGGTCATTTCCACGGCGGCACGTAGCAAATTGCCATGTAATTCTTTGAGCTTGGCCTCAAAAAGCTCGAAGAGCGTGAACGCATCGGCTGTGGCTCCTGCAAAGCCCGCCAGCACGCGGCCTTCATAGAGACGCCGTACCTTTTGTGCCCCGTGCTTCATGATCATATTCTGACCCAGCGTTACCTGTCCGTCACCTGCCAGAGCAACGCAGCCATTTTTACGCACCGCTAAAATAGTTGTGGCGTGAGTGGAGGGTATTAGTGCTTCTCCCATATTTCCTTGCGCTCCTTGTAGGCAGCCTCCAGGCGTTGAAAGGCGCGCTTGTCCACAGCGCGTGCGGCAAGGGCTTTTGCCTGGTTAAAATGACGATCAGCTTGTTTTTTGTTGTTAGTATATAGTGCGCTATAGGTCATGTGAATGTAGGCGTTGAGTGTGTCTCCGGCATTTCCCAGAGAACGGGCAAACGCTTCATGCACTTCGGCATCTTCGGGTATATGGCGCAATACATCCTTGTAATAGGGGGATGCCTGTTTCCCCCTGCCGGTTTCGTCAAGCATGCGTGCATAGAAAAACGATGCCATGTAGTCTTTGGGATCGCGTTGCATGGCGGCACGCAGCAATTCTTCAGCGCGATGCATTGTGCCCTTGCGATAGTGAAAAATACCAGCTTCCCGCAGTACAAGAGGATCGCCAGGGGCTGAGGCCAAAGCTGTATCAAAGGCCTTGTGAGCTTCATTCACACGGTTACACCTGGCAAGCACAATGCCACGTCCCATGGAAGACAGAGCCCCCTTGCCGGCAAAGCGTTGCAGTGCGGCCTGCGTGTCACCGTAACGCGCCCAAAGGAGGGTTTGCACTCGAATAAAACGTGTATTGTCCTGTGTCCGTTTTTGTATTGCCTGAGGCATGCCTTGAATGCGTGCAGTGAGGCCATTGATACGGTCCCCAATGGCAGGGTGTGTAGAGAGATAGGCGGGAACGCTTGTGCCGCTCATCCAGCTTTTTTGGCGTAATACCTTGAAACCGTCAACCATGCCCATGGGGGGGTATCCGGCAGCCACCAGATACTGCAAACCAATCTGGTCAGCTTCGGTTTCATCCATGCGACTGTAGTTTAGCATGGCTGATTGGCCGGCCCCGATGGCTCCGGCAGCAAGTGCGCCACCGCCAGCACCTCCTGCAGCTACGCCTGCAATTGCCAGCAGGAGTGTGCCCAGGGTGAGAAATTGAGCACGCTCAAGCCGGGATGCTACATGACGCTGGGTGACGTGGGCCAGTTCGTGCGCGAGAACCCCGGCTAGTTCTTCTTCCTTGTTCAGATGCATTACAAGGCCCGTGAATACGTATACAAAACCGCCGGGAACTGCAAAGGCATTCAACGCATTGTGAAGGACGACGGATGCCTTGAATTCAAAGGGTTGGGGGGATGTGGCTTTGACGATGCGTTGCAGAATGTAGGTAATATACTGATGTACTTCTGGGTCGTCCACGATGCCCATGTTGGAACGGAGCGCAAGGTCGAATTTGCGTCCCATCTCTTTTTCGTCTTTGATGCTGACACCACCGAACAGGAATGCCCTGGCTGTACAGGGCGCAAGAAACTGCGCAAGGAGAAAGAGAGGCAGGAGCAGAAGGGCGCAAATACGGTGTATGCCGGTATGTGACAGCATGTAGCCTCACTATTCCAAATCCCAGGTTTGACCTTCGGGAGTATCACGCACGCTTACACCGAGAGTGGCAAGTTCCTGGCGCAGGGAATCTGACAAAACAAAATTTTTATCGGCGCGTGCCTGGGCACGTTGCGCTAAAAGATCTTCTACATGAGTCACATCAAGGTGACGGCGTTTTGCCTGCTGTGAGCGAAGATCATTAAGAAAAACCTGCGGGGCTTGACCAAAGAGGCCAAGGCGATCCTGCCATTGCTGCGCCCGTTGCAATAATGTGGTCAGCACTTCTTGGCAGCCCTGGCTCGCACGCAGCGCTTTGTCTTCCAGTATACGGTTAACAAGCCGTACCTGGGCGAACACATGCCCCAAGGCTTGAGCAGTGTTGATATCGTCGTCCATTGCCTCGTCAAAAGCTTGTGGCAATTCTTCCCATTCTTGCAATAATTCTGGAGGAAGTGGCGTTTTTTTCCACTGACTGCGGGCAAGCGACTTACGGGCTTCCAGTAATGCCGTATATACGCGTTGCTGCGCTTTTTCTGTTTCATCCATACCTTCCCAGGTGAAATCCACGGGGCTGCGGTACTGTTTGTTCAGCAGGAAAAAACGGAGCGTTTCGGGAAGATAGCTGTCAAGAATATCGCGGATAGTTTTGAAGTTGCCAAGCGATTTTGACATTTTTTCTGCATTGATCTGCACAAAACCATTATGCATCCAGTAACGGGCCAGTGTGCAGTGGAAAGCTGCCTCACTCTGGGCGATCTCATTTTCATGGTGGGGGAATACAAGATCTTGCCCTCCGCCATGAATATCCAGTGGCAGATAGGGCTGGCTCATGGCAGAACATTCAATGTGCCAGCCTGGACGTCCTTTGCCCCAAGGACTTTCCCAAAAAGGCTCACCGGGTTTTGCTGCTTTCCACAGGGCAAAATCGAGCGGGTCTTCTTTTTCTTCGCCCGGGGTAACACGTGCTCCTGCCAGCAGATCGTCCAGGCTGCGGCCGGAGAGTCTGCCATAAGGTTCATAGGCCCGCACGCGAAAATATACATCCCCTGAAGGTGTAGCATAGGCCTGCCGGGCAGCTATAAGCTTGCTGCAAAGGTCCTGTATTTGTGGTATATGCTCTGTTGCCCTGGGTTCCTTATCGGCCCTGAGCACACCCAGTCGATCCATATCTTCATGGAAGGCATCTATATAGGTCTGCGCAATTTCCTTCCAGTCACGGTGTTCTTTGTTGGCTCTGGCAATAATCTTGTCGTCCACGTCGGTAAAATTGCGGACGAAGCAAACATCAAGCCCCATGTGGCGTAAATGACGCACAAGGACGTCAAATACCAGGGCAGAACGTGCATGACCAATGTGGCAGAGATCATAAGCCGTGATGCCACAGACGTATATGTTGACCTTGCCCTGACTTACGGGCACAAAAAGCTCTTTTTTGCGAGACAATGTGTTGAAGATGTGCATGAAAATCCTTTGCGTATCCGTATGCCCTAAATCGTCTTATTCTGAATCTTGAGGAAGGTTGATCAGATCTATGCGGCGTTGATGCCTGCCACCCTCAAATTGTGCCTCAAGAAATGCTTCCACAATGGCCAGGGCAAGCTCTTCGCCTATGATGCGTGCACCGAGACAAAGTACGTTGGCGTTATTGTGCCGTCGTGCAAGACGGGCTTGCAGCTCAGTAGTACACAGAGCCGCACGAATGCCCTTATGGCGGTTGGCTGCCATGGAAACGCCTATACCTGTGCCGCAGATGAGAATGCCCATCCCCTGTTCATTCTCAACTGCTGCACATAATGAATGAGCAAAGACGGGATAATCACAGCTTTCAGTTGTATAGGTGCCCTCGTCGTGAACAGAAATGTTCTTTTCAGCGAGAAATCGAGCAAGACGCTCCTTGAGCGCAAAACCAGCATGGTCTGAAGCCAGATGGATAACCATTTGTGTCTCCTCAAGCAGTCGCGTATAGCTCAAACCCCGGATGGCTTTCGCAAATCGGTACTGCAGTAACTGTAGCGGCAGAACCCTTTATCTATCCAGGAATTCCCCCAAAACTCTCTATTGTTGTTTAAATTTGGAGAGTGGCAAGAGGGGAGCCGTTTCGGGTATAGTCAATGTCAGTTGCTCCTTGGCAAACGGTTTGCTGGGAGTTTCCCGTTTCTTGATGAGCAGCACGGCCTGTTTGCCGTTACTGTGGGTAAGATGCAAACGGCGAGGCAAACGAGGAGCGTCATCTGTATAGTGAATGTCCATATGCCATCCCTTGCCACCGGGATGTTCATGCCAGGCTACAGGCAATCCCTGCTCGTCAAGTATCACACGACCTCCAGGCTGCCCGGACAGGTCATAAGAGGCCGAGCCATCGTCGGCAAGGAATGCTTTCTCATGCTCATGGCCAAAGGCTTTGGCATACCGTCCATTAAGTAGATCGGCCAGGCGTTCAAGATTGAGCGGTACGGGCACCCCTACCTGCAATAATGGTTTGTTTGCTCCCTGATGAAAGTACGCCTTGTTTTCTCCTGGGCTGTATACCAGAAAATGTTGTCCGTCTTCGAGAATTTTTGCGACTATGGCACCTACACCTGCCATGACATCAAGTCTGAGCTCCCGGCTGCTGTTCCCCCAGAAGATCGCTGTGACGCGTCGGGTATCTCCTTCCGTGCCGAAACGTAGACTCATGTGCAGACGATAGGGTGCTGCAGGGCTGTTTATGGCAGTGTAGCGCTGCCAGCGCATATCCAGCTGGGCTTGCTGATCCTGGGGAACCTGCACGGAAGGTTGCCGTGCGCATGCGCAGAGCAGTGCCAGACAAAGAAGGAAAATCCAGTGCTTCATAGATGTGAGAGCCGTTGCCGCAATGCTTCCGCATTGTCGGGTTTGTGTTCAAGTGCCTTATTGTATGCGCGACGGGCTTCATCTGTCAGGTGCATACGTGCCGCTATATCTCCATAGTGCTCCCAAATGGAAGGGTCGGACTGTGTATCAAGTGTAATTGCCCGGCGTATCTCCCTGAGTGCGTCTTCAAGCTTGCCGGATTTAAAATAGGCCCAGGCCAGGGAATCAACAATATATGCCTGGTTGGGGGCCAAGGTGTCAGCCTTGGTGAGCAGGGCAACAGCCCTCTCCAGTTCGCGTTCCTCTTCCGCTAGAGTATAGCCCACGTAGTTCAGGGCTTGATAGTTATCAGGATGGAGATCGAGCAATTGTTCCATAGTACGGAAGGCTGCCTTTTTATCCCCTGTTTCGTCCTGCAGCGACCCCAGCAGAAAGAGCATATCTCCATTATTTTGCCACTTGCTTACAGCTTTTCGTGCAGTTTCAAGCGCTTCAGGTTTTTGTTGCAGCCTGGCCAGCAGGCGAATTTCGGCTTCAACAAGTTCTGGAGCATCAGGGTCGGCTACGCCGGCTCGACGTACCACTTCAAGTGCTTGGGAATCGTTTCCGGCTCTGACGAGCAATTGTGCCCGTTCCAATTCACCGCGCATGACATTTTTGCCATGGTGGGGAATTTTGTCCAGCCACGAAAATGCCGCCTTAAGATCACGGCGTTGATCATAGGTTAATTCGGCAAGCATGAGATATGCGTCGACAGGTGGAGCAGAACCCTCGATAACACGTTTGAGCAGAATTTCTGCCTGGAGAAAATGACGAAATTCCATGAACATGCCGGCCGCCATCAGAGAAAATGCTGGGGTGTCCGGCCCCTGACGCAGATATTTGAGCGCTCGTTCTGGCTGATTGAGGCGTAACGATGTGCTGATGAGTTTCAGCAGTACGTCTTGTGGTGAAAAATGAAGCTCAAGAAGGTGTTCATAGATATTGCGTGCAGCCTTGAAATCGGCCTTGCGTTCATAAATAAAAGCCAGTTCTGTCAGGGCTTCCACAAAGTCCGGCATTCCTTTGATGGCACGTTGCAGATACGGCAAGGCGGCATCATGTTTGTTTACGCCGATAAGAGCCCTGGCGTGGTAATAATCAACAAGCGGTGTGCGTCGCTTGCCCTTGATTGCATTGAGCAGAGCTTCTGCTTCTGGAAATTGCTTGCTCTTTACCAGTAAGAGCGCCAACTCAAGACGTGCGTCAATGGAATCAGGATGTTTTTTGAGATAGTCTCGCATGCGGCTGACACCACGTTCAGGCATGCCTTTTTCCAGGAGTATTTCGGCATACAGCAAGTTAAGAGAGATGTCTTCTGGCCAAAGCGAAAGGGCTTCTTCCAGTATCACAGAGGCATAGGCAGATTTGCGACCCAAAAGCCAAACCCCTGCTTCCAACCATATGGTTGCGGGCATGCGTGCCTTGACCATCAGAGGAACGCTGGCGGCAAGACCCTGTTCATCTTCCTGGTGGAGAGCCTGCGTAAAGACAAGATAGGCATAGGTGTTCATGGCTTCTGGCGTCAGGGTGTCTTCCATGGGACGCAGAGGCACACCGTGTACTTCCTGGATGTCTGCAGAAGGGGAGTCTGATGGGATGGATTTATGTGTTTGTTCGGCTTGAGGGTGGTTCCCTGCACAGCCGCCGCACCCCAGTAGAGAGAATGCAAAAAATGCCCCTAAGGCCAAGGCGCAACACAATATGGCGTGGGGACGCCTCATAGTCAGGAATGTATCCATGTGTCTGAAAAGTCTTTGATGTCCAAGGCAAGATGTTGGCGAATTTTTTCCAACAGCCTAGCTTCGAGCTGACGAACTCTTTCTCGTGTTATAGTATACCGTTCGCCAATTTCGCGCAAGGTGACAGGTTCGTCCGTGAGAAGTCGATTGTGCAGAATGTACAATTCTTTTTCGTTGAGCTTGGGCAAAATGGTCTTCAGGCGGGAACGCACAAGGTCGGCTATTTCATTACGGGCAAGGTTGTCTTCAATTCCAGGCCCAAGGGCGGGAAGAAAATCCATATGGGTTGCACCGCCGTTGTCTTCCCCTACCTGGGCGTTAAGGGAAAGATCCGTTGCAGCCATGCGCTGGTCCATTTCAGTTATCTGTTCTTTGCTGACCCCGAGACGCTCTGAAAGCATGGCCGTATCAGGATCGAAACCCTGCATGATAAGCTTCTGTCGTTCGCGGTTGAGATTATAGAACAACTTGCGCTGTACTTGTGTGGTGCCGATTTTTACCATACGCCAGTTGTCCATGATAAATTTAAGAATGTATGCTTTGATCCAGAAGGAAGCGTAATATGAAAATTTGATTCCTTTGTCCGGGTCAAATTTATTTACAGCACGCATTAGTCCCACATTTCCCTCCTGTACGAGGTCGAGCACATTTTGCATCCAGCGACGCTGGAAGTCCATGGCAATGCGGACAACGAGCCGTAAGTGAGAGGATACAAGCCGGAATGCGGCATCAGCGTCGTTGTGATCGCGAACGCGAACCGCAAGAGTATGCTCCTCTTCTGGTTTCAGAAGGGGGAAGCGGCTAATTTCACGCAGGTACAGACGCAGGCTGTCATGTCCGCCTCCCACGGCAGGCAGCCGTGATGATGATCGGGCTGGTAACTCCTGGTTGTGATTGTCTGCGGGAAGGGCGAGGATGTCGGGGAGTGGAGTATCCTCTTCTGTGTCTGCAGCCGCCAGGGCATCAACATCTTGTTCATCAAGAATATCATTGTATTCCGCATCAGATGTGTCTTCATCTGACATTTCTGTTTTGGTTATGTCAGAGCCAGGAGCGTCCAGGATTTCCACCTCAGGAACGGACGTAGTATGCGTATTGTGGGAGAGAACATTTTGTGCTGTGACACTAGGGGTAGAGATTTTTTTCATGGTAATCAAATAAAATATAGTCCTTCAGAAAAAAATAGGCTATAGTTTTGATTTGTTCTTTTCAACGTTTTTCAGTAGTAAAAGGACTGCAGCTTGCAGTGCTGCCATAGCGCGTACCGGGCAGCGACATGCCGGGATTCTGTTCAAGTCGTTCCACAGGTTGCGCCCGCTGTAACAAACAATATACCTCCAATGCCGGCATAAGGCAAAGGCGTCTTTATACCTGCCTTCAGGGCGATACAATAGCGAGATGAGAATGACTTTTCGGCAAGCTTTGCACCAGGGCAGACTGCTCTTGCTTGATGGGGCCATGGGCACCATGCTGCAGGCATCAGGTATGCCCGCAGGTATCAGTCCCGAAGAATTTTGTATGGAGAATCCAGACACCCTGCGAAACATTCACAAGTCCTATGTGGATGTTGGGGTTGACATCCTCACCTCTTGCACATTCGGCGGCAACAGGTTCAAGTTGCCACAAACATTGGATGTCTTTACCTTCAACAAGCGTATGGCAGAAGTGGCGCGTTCTGTGGCGAGCCAGGCAGGGCGTGTCGTCTTCACAGCAGGTAATGTGGGACCCAGTGGCCTCTTTGTTAAGCCGCTTGGTACCTTGGAGCCTAGTGCTCTTATTGATGCCTTCGCGCAGCAAATCCGTGGTCTTGTGGCGGGCGGAGTTGATCTTATCTTTATTGAGACGCAATTTGATTTGGCAGAGGCCCGCGCAGCGGTTGTGGCCGCCCGTCAGGTGTGCGATCTGCCCATCATGGTCTCCATGACCTATGAGCAGGGGGTGAGCCTCACGGGTTCGAGCCCTGCAATCTTCGCTGAGACCATGCAGAACATGGGCGTGGATGTGGTGGGTACCAACTGCAGCCTGGGGCCTGATCAAATGCTGCCCGTGGTGGAGGAATTGCTGCATGTTTGCGCGTGTCCTGTTATGGCTGAACCCAACGCGGGCTTGCCGGAACTACATGGCGATGTGACGGTGTTCCCTTTGGAACCGGAGGCATTCGCGCAAAAAACTGCGCGGTTCGCCAGTCTGGGAGCCTTGGTGCTGGGGGGATGTTGCGGTACAACCCCCGCGCATCTTGCCGCATTGTCGCAGGCTGTGCGGGGAATGGAATCTATTGTATCCACGCCAGTTGTACGTCAAGGTATTTGTTTGACCAGCCGTTCGCGACTGGTGCGTATTGCAGCGGGGCAGCCCTTGGCCATCATTGGTGAACGCATAAACCCCACGGGCAAAAAAACGCTGACACAGGAGTTTCAGGCAGGCCGTTTCACTACGGCACTACACATGGCAAGCGTTCAAGCAGATGCAGGCGCAGCCGTACTGGACGTTAACGTAGGTGCTCCACTGGTAGATGAGTGTCAGCTGTTGCCAGATCTGGTGCAACAGCTCGTGGGCCGTCTGGATCTGCCCCTTTCTCTCGATTCACCCAATGCACAGGCAATGGCCAAGGCTCTTCCCTATTGTCCCGGCTCCTGCTTGGTCAATTCCATAAACGGTGAGACAGGCCGTATGGAAATGCTCGGCCCGTTGTGTCGAGATTTTGGCATTCCCTTTATTTTGTTGCCCATTTCGGGAGCGCAGCTGCCGGGAAGTGCGCGAGAGCGTATCCGCATTGTGGAGCATCTGCTGGAAAAGGCAGATGCTCTGGGTATTTCACGTCGCCTTGTGATGGTGGATATCCTTGCGCTTTCTGTTTCTTCCAATGCCGACAGTGCACAGCAATGCCTTGCCATGCTGCGCTGGTGCACAGAGCAGGGCCTGCCCACTACCATAGGGCTTTCCAATCTTTCCTTTGGTTTGCCCGCCCGCGAGTTGCTTAATGCGACCTTTCTTTCCCTTGCAGTGGGCGCGGGACTTACATCGTGCATTGCCAACCCCTCTGCGCAGCGATTGCTTGAGGCCTCAGACGCTCTGAAGGTATTGCTGGGGCATGATCCGCAGTCACAAGCGTTCATTGGAGCATATGCGGGATGGAAATCCGCTGAGGGAGTAGGGACGGTTCGCGCACAGCACAGTACCCGGGCCACCACCGTAGCCGATGCCGTGATCACCGGTGACAAGGAAAACATTCTTTCTCTTCTGGAAGCTGAACTAGATGCTGGTGCTGATCCCTTTGTCATGGTGCAGGATGTGTTGATTCCCGCCATTACTGAAGTGGGGGCGCGTTATGAACGTCGTGAATTTTTTTTGCCGCAGCTTATTCGGGCTGCCGAAACCATGCAGAAAGCCTTTACATATTTGAAGCCTCGGCTGGAGGAGAGCCGTGGAGCTGAAAAACGTCCAGTTGTGGTTATGGCAACTGTCGAGGGCGATATACATGATATTGGCAAAAATATTGTTTCCTTGCTGCTAGGTAACCACGGTTTTGATGTCGTGGATGCGGGCAAAGATGTGCCAGCTGAGGATATTGTGGCTTGCGCTCTGGAGCATAAGGCGCGTATTATCGGCCTTTCGGCACTTATGACCACCACCATGGTACGTATGGAAGACACCATTGAGCTTATTCGTAAGCGTGGACTGCCCATCAAGGTTATGGTAGGGGGGGCGGCTGTAACGCAGGCTTTTGCCGATTCCATTGGCGCCGATGCATATAGTGCCGATGCCGTTGGTGCGGTGAAAGTTGCAAAAACAATTGTGGAGCACACGTAAGGACGTGAGCATCTCTATGCGGGGCGAGAATAGTGACCATGAAAAAATATATCCTTTCCATTTTGCTCTTACTGGTCAGTACAGTGCCTGTTATGGCTTCCTCCGTGCCAACGCTGGACATGGCGGGCCTTACAAGCATGTTGTTGCAAAACAGAGGCAAGGTTGTGCTGTTGAATTTTTTTGCAACATGGTGTCCACCCTGCCGCATGGAGATTCCCGAACTTGTGGATGTGAGCAGGAAATATAAGAGTGAGGATGTTCTCGTGATCAGTCTCTCTGTGGATGAGCAGCCTGACGTCGTTCCTCCTTTTATAAAAAAAATGCACATGAATTTTCCCGTGTATATGGCTGGGAAAGACCTGGTTAGAGCTTTCAGAGTGATGAGCATACCTCATAATGCCCTGTATGACAGAAATGGAAAAAGGGTTTTCTCGGAGGAAGGCATGCTGGATGCTGAAACTGTGAGCGCGATGCTCAGTGAATTATTGAAGAACTGATGTGTCGGCGCACTCATCGGAATACAAATGCTCAATACGTCAATGTCACCGGAGTACATCATGCCCGCTTCTGAAGTAATGGATATCAAAGATCTGAAGCCTGTGTTTACACAGGAGCAAATAGCCACTCGTGTTCGTGAGCTCGCTTCTGAAATTGACGGCGTTTATGGCGACGAACCTCTTGTAGTTGTGTGTGTGCTTAAGGGCGCAGCTATTTTTTTCAGTGATTTGATCCGCAGCCTGCACAATAAGAATCTTGAGTTGGATTTTGTGCGTCTTTCCAGCTATGGCCGGGAGTCAACATCCTCCAAGCATGTGATTTTCAATAAAGATGTGGAAATCGACCTTTGCGACAAACATGTGTTGATTGTTGAAGATATTGTGGACAGTGGGCACAGCATGCGTTTCTTGCTGGGGCAGTTTGCCGCGCGCAGGGTGCGCAGCCTGCGTCTTGCCACACTTGTAGATAAGGGAGAACGCAGGGAAATGGAAATACCCCTGGATTTTGTCGGCTTTACGTTGAAGAAGGGCTTTATTGTCGGCTATGGGCTCGATTACGACGAAAGATATCGTTCACTGCCCGGCATTTACGAGATTACACCAGAGTAGCCTCACATGGATATGCCAAGATTGGTTTTTTGGGAGTAACCGGCATGGAAATACAATGCCCCAACTGCTCAAGCCGTTTTAATTTGCCTGATAAACTGGCAAAACCGGGCGTCAAGTTGCGTTGTTCGGTATGCAAAAATGTTTTTGCCTTTATGCCCGCAAAAAAGGCGCCAGCTTCACTGCCTGATTTGCCTGTGAAGCCCAAAAGGCCTTTTTTGAAAGTGGCTATAGCACTGCTTTTACTGCTTGCTGGCGCAGCAGGCGGGTGGTGGTATTACACATCTGGAGAGAGCAAGGAGAAAACCAAGAGCGCACAGGAGATTGCCAAGAATGTTGAATTGCTGACCATGCGCAATGTGCGGCAGTATTATGTCGATAATGAGAAGGTGGGCAAGGTTTTTGTCATTGAGGGGAAGGTAGTCAATGAATTCCCTCAGCCCAAGGAACTTATGGCTGTTGAAGCTGCCATTTATGACAAGAATCAACAACCTATTGTGGTCAAGAAGCAACTCTGCGGCGTACAGCTTTCCCTGTTCCAGCTTCAGGTTTTGAGTGAAAAGGAGATGGAATCATTTTTAAACAACAAGATTGAGATTTTGACTAACAACACCAATGTCCCTCATGGAGGGGATGTGCCCTTCATGGTTTTGTTTTATGCCCCGCCTGAAGGAGTGGCAGAGTTTGGCGTACGCATTGTGGACGCCAGGGATGTGCCAGGCCAGGGCAGCAAAAAGGAATAGTCTGCTATCCTGCCATCAACAAACCTATCTCTACTGATTTGACTATTATGAAACATGAGAAACGAAATCTTCAACGCGGTCTGAAGAACCGTCATATACAACTTATTGCTCTTGGAGGGGCCATTGGCACCGGTCTCTTTCTTGGTTCAGCGGGCACCATTCAGATGGCTGGCCCGGCAGTGCTTTTGAGTTATGCCCTGGGTGGTTTCATCGCCTTTCTGATTATGCGCCAGCTGGGGGAAATGATGGCGCAGGAACCTGTTGCCGGATCATTCAGCAATCTTGCCTACAAATACTGGGGCGATTTCCCCGGCTTGCTTTCCGGTTGGAATTATTGGATTCTTTACGTGCTGGTAGGGATGTCAGAGCTTTCAGCTGTGGCCATATATGTGCAATATTGGTTCCCCTCCGTGCAGGCATGGCAAACGACGGCTTTTTTCTTTTTGCTCATCAATGCAATTAACCTGACACATGTACGTTTTTTTGGAGAGATGGAATTTTGGTTCGCCTCCATTAAGGTTGCTGCCATTATTGCCATGATTATTCTGGGGATCTTCCTGTTGCTGATGGGCCATGGAGGGGATGGGGCCAGCATCGCCAATCTCTGGGAACACGGCGGTTTTTTGCCTAATGGCTGGGGAGGGGTGGTCACGGCTCTGGCTGTTGTAACTTTTTCTTTCGGCGGTATTGAACTGGTGGGCATTGCCGCTGCAGAGACAGATACTCCCCGTATTACCATACCCAAGGCTGTAAACCAGCTTATATACCGTATTCTGATTTTTTACATCGGAGCACTATTTGTCCTACTGACATTATATCCTTGGAATCAGCTGGGCTCCTCCGTAGATAAAAGCCATTGGGCGCAAGCCATGGTTGCGAGCCCGTTTGTACAGATATTTGACCTTATTGGCATACCGTCAGCAGCGCATGTGCTGAATTTCGTCGTCCTTACGGCAGCACTTTCTGTGTATAATAGCTGCGTGTACTGCAATAGCCGCATGCTGTACGGCCTGGCCTTGCAGGGCAATGCTCCACGTGTGCTGGGCACGGTGAACGCCCGGGGCGTGCCTGTATTTGCGTTGCTTATTTCTTCAGGGGCAACGCTGGTTTGCGTGCTCATCAATTACTTCATGCCAGCCAAGGCATTGGGATTGCTCATGGCGCTCGTTGTTACCACGCTTGTTATCAACTGGGCCATGATCAGTCTGACACACCTTAAATTTCGTGCCGCTATGCTTCGTGCCGGGGAGCATATATTCTTTAAGGCTTTCTGGTATCCCTGGAGCAATTATCTGTGTCTTGTCGTTATACTTGGTATTCTGGTTGTGCTGGTAAAAATTGGAGAGGGTCTCTCTGTGTTGTTGGCTCCTTTGTGGATAGCCTTTGTCTGGCTGGGCTATAAAATGAAGGCACATCAGGCCAGTTTACATACAGGCGAAAGGGCCAGATAACATCGGCAGGCATTATTGCAACAATGGAAAGAGCATGGGTGTTCGTGGCCACCTGCCACAAACATACATTGCTTTTTCCTCCAAAGTGACATAGTTTTAAAAAGAAGTCGTATTTCTGTGGAGAGGTAGCGAAGCGGCCGTAACGCGCTCGACTCGAAATCGAGTTGTCCCAGTGATGGGGCACGTGGGTTCAAATCCCACCCTCTCCGCCAAGTTTTTGCCCGCCCTAGTCTAGCGCAGACCAAAAAGTCTTTTCTCACAGTAGGTTGTGCAGAATGGAATGACCAGTCTGGTGCGCTGGAGTCCCTAGATAGACGGTATTTGGGGGGGTATTTCTGTGGGTACTGAAAACGTTCCCCGGGAGAATACCCCTATACCTCTTACTGATACCGTCATCTGCGCGGCCAAGCCACTCGACAAGCCGCAAAAGCTCTTTGACGGCAACAGAAGAGGTGGCCCCGTTTGTTAAACAATACCCGACGTTTTGAAGGCCGGAGCATGATTCCTGCACTTTGTCATTTTGTTCTCTTCCTTGGGACAAGTTCAAGCTATCACAATTTAGGGGAGCACCTCTCTCTGGAAAAAACGCTTGGGGTCATACACGGCTTGGAGGCTTGAAATCCTGTGTGGTCATGGTTACTATTTGAGCATGAACAAGCCAACGTTGGCCTAAACCGTCAGCGAACATGGCAAGACAGCATGCCCCACAGTGAAGGATGCCACATGAGCCACACCAAGCGTTGGGAAGACCTGCAAATCCAGGACAACTTTCTTTTCCTGAAGGTTATGCAGAATGGCGATCTTTGTCGTCGCCTGCTTGAAACTTTGCTTGGCT
>JAFTDG010000118.1 GCA_017454325.1 Desulfovibrio sp.
ACCCAATCCATGTAGATGCTATGCCAACAAATACGGCCAGCCAGCTTGACGGCGAGACAATGGCGCCAACGAAGCACCCAGCGCCAACCGTCAAAAAATATAATTCCCAATATTTCATGTCCAACCCTACCAGCAGGGGCGTTAAAGTTCAACCTTTCCGCTCCACTCCCGTCAACGACAACTCGCTGGCGGTCAGAAACAGAAATTTGTAACCCTGATATGGTCGGTCAACAGGGAACCTTGCGCCTTGCTGCGGCTCTGTGTCCGCACTGGGGGTACGCCGTTCCGCGTGAGTGAGCGGTGTACGACGCCTTTTCTCGCACCAACGCCCCTTCAACGGGCCATTGTCTCTTACTCGAACCGCCTGTGGGCCTCGTTCGTGCGCTCTACGTGGGGCGATAGCTCTGGGGTTCCGCGCTTCCGTTCGATTGCTCCCTGCCGCCCGGGCGGGTGCCTTCGGTGATTTGCCTCTGTGCCTACTCTGGCCCGTGGGCCGTGTTCAGCGGGTTCCTCTCCGTTGGCAAATACATTTTATGATTATTATCATAAAAAAGTCAAGAGCGGTTGCAAATAAATATGATTTTTGTCAAACTCGGTAAGACAAAAAAAAGCCCCAGGGCAGGGGCTTTTGGAAATTTGTGCTGGTTGATTTTTGGTGGCTACGGATGCTGGTAGGGTCTATTGGCTAATTCTTTTAGCTCTTTTTTTAGCTCTTCGTGCTTCGTATCAATTCTATCAAGAGCCTTGTTTGCTATTTCCCAGTTCCGATCCAGAGTTTTTTGATACCACATATCTTGAAGCCCTATAACAGCTACAGCGATAGCAATTCCTGCGGCTACAGTGCCAACAATCCAATATCGAAGATTGAACAAGTCTGAACGCATTGCCCGCATATCGGTTTTCATGTCTGCCATATCGTTTTGGATATGAGATACGGTCGCATCAAGCCTAGAAACGGATTTTTCTAAGCCGTCTACCTTGTATTCCAAACGGTCAATGCGTGTATCCATGGGCGGTTCACCCCCATTGCTTACAGAGGTAGTGTATCCATATAATGATTTATTGTCACCAACGTTATCCCCCTTATTTCCCCTAAAATAGATGTTGTTGTTGAATTGGTGAATGATCGCCATAGAATATCCTGTATTATATTTAATTATTTGATTTAAAATCCATGTTATCCAAAAGGACAGGATTAATAAAACATGTATTTCCACATTGGGCACAAATAACCGGAAGAACCAAATACAGAGGCCCACCAACAACTAAATTACCGTTATTGAATTCAGTAAGTTGGAAAATTTTATCAGAAATAATCCATTGCTCACCACCACATATTGGACAATGTGTTTTATCAAATTTTGTAGAAACAAATTTTGTCAATTTAGCTTTATCAATTTCCATTAAGTAAACCTATCCTTCCTTAAATACTTCATTCCTCACATCCGACCACGCCCAGGCTGCAATGGCACTATAGATACTGCCAGACCCAGACAACCTTCCCCAATACAATATTTTCATAACCTTCAAATGGTAGATTGACTGGCGGGTATGCGGCATTGTCAGAATGCAAAACAATGCCTCCATCAACGCCCATGCGGATGCGCTTGATCGTCCGTCCAAATGGCGGCCGCTGGATCAGGTAGACACCACCATCGCTTATCTCACCATCAAAAGGCACGATGCCAACGTAGGCTCCCTTGTGGATGGACGGCTCCATGCTGTCCCCTTCCACACGCAACGCCACGAGTTTTGGCCTGTTATACTGGGGCAATACTTCAATAGTAAAATCCGGCACAGCTTCAAACAGGTCTACAGGCTCGCCAGCCCCGGTGCTGCCAAAAACGCCAATGCGCGGCAAGTTCTCCCCCGTGATGGATTCCACAGGGGCATGTATGCCTACCCTGTGAATGATCGCCCGGCTTCTCTCTCGCATATCGTCCGGCAGATAGTCGTTGAGAAAGACCCGTAGGGTCGTGATGTTCTTGGACGAAAGCCCCTTGAGGCGCGAGACAAAACGAGAAAGCGACGCCTGTTCAATGCCCGTGCCGCGTGCAATCTCCGTCTGCGTCATCTGCGAGGACTCAATGGCTTCAATAAGCGCCTCGTTCAGTGGGGACACTTTATAGGTCTGTTTGGTTTTTGCAGTCATAGTGACAGTATCTCCCTTTTTATGAAATTTGTCATAATGTTTTGCGCATGATTTTATGCTTGAATTTCTATGTTTATTATCATAACATGCAGCTCATGAACATAACGACACTTCGAAAGAAATTATTAGAGCGAAAAAAACAACGGGGTCACAGCCAGATGCAGATAGCCGCATTGTGTAACGTGGAACAGGCTACGCTATCGCGCTTTCTCGCTGGCAAGTCTGGTTTGAGCTTCACCTACATATGCAGACTATGGCCGTACATATACGGATGTGATTTTCCAGCTATCCCGTCATTTTTGGAGGATTGATGGATCTTGAACTGGCAATATGGCTGTCATGTGCGCTGTGCCTTGTCAGCCTTTGGTGCATTGGAGCGTGGTTGTTCAACACATGGAGAGAACACAATGAGCAATCAAAACGTGGAAGAGTTGATCGTAGAATATGCGGCCAACAAGGAACAGGCAGACAGCCTTACAGCACGCAATTCAGAAATTGCCGCGATACTTGCAGAACAGGCAGCATACAAGCCCGGCTCAGACACAGGCAAGCTGACAGGTGGCGGTTACAACGTCACTGTGACGCGGCGTATCAATGAGAAATGGGATCAGGACAAGCTTGAAACGCTGCGCAAAACTATGAGCGACAGCATTTTCTTCACCATCTTCAAAAGAAAGTATGAACCGGATCGCCGTACGCTCAAGACATTTATGAACACCCCCAGCAATTTTGGGTTCCGTCCTCTGCTGATGGATGCATGCACGGCCACGCCTGGCAAGCCTTCCATCAAGCTGGTCAGGGAGGAAGCGGCATGAGCGGACTTAAGATCATCGGCGCGGATCAGCGCATGGCTGAACAGGGCGGCATCAAGGGCGTCATCTTTGGCCCCGCCAAGATAGGCAAGACATCGCTGCTCTGGACGTTGGACCCGGCTACCACGCTGTTTGTCGATCTGGAAGCGGGCGGGCTTTCCGTGCAGGGCTGGGGCGGCGATTCTGTTGAGGTGCGCGACTGGGAGTATGCCCGCGACCTGGCATGCTTTCTCGGAGGGCCAACCCCGGCGATGCGGGCAGATCAACCGTACAGCCAGGCGCACTATGACTATGTGTGCCAGTCCTTTGGTGATCCTGGCGTACTCGCCAAATACCAGACAATTTTTGTGGACTCCATCACCGTAGCCAGCCGTTTGGCGTACCAGTGGGCCAGCGGTCAGCCTGCAGCATTCAGCGAAAAAACGGGCAAGCCGGATACACGCGGTGCCTACGGTCTGCTGGGCAAGGAGATGATCGGCTGGGTAACGCAGCTCCAACATATTGGTAGCCGCAACATCTGGTTTGTGGGGCTGCTGGACGCCAAGCGCGACGACTTCAACCGCGAGTATTTTGAGCCGCAGATTGAGGGCAGCAAGACAGGCCTTGAGCTGCCGGGCATCGTGGATGAAGTGATCACCATGTCAGAAATACGGCCTGAAAGCGGCGCACCATACCGGGCATTTATCTGCACGCGACCCAATGAATGGGGCTATCCGGCTGGCGACCGCAGCGGCAAGCTGGACGTGATTGAAGAACCGCACCTTGGCAAGCTGATGGAAAAAATTCGGACAGGCCAGAGGGCGTCAAGCAGTACGTACACATACAACATCGCCAGTGGCGAATAACACATGGAGAGTTGACTATGGCACTTGATTTTAACAATGCCGGCAATCAGCAAAATTACGACCTGATTCCAGAGAATACCATTGCACCGTTGGTAATGAACATCAGGCCAGGAGGGGCTGGAGAAGGGGGATGGTTCAAGTCCTCCAGCTCATCGGACGTGCAAATGCTGGACTGTGAATTTGTCATTGCATCAGGACCGTATGCCGGACGGAAGATATGGCGAAACATGACCGTTTCTGGGGGCAAGGTTGATGAGCACGGAAACTCCATCGGAGGCAACATTACCCGTGCAACATTGCGTGCCATTCTTGAAAGCGCCCGCAATGTCAAGCCCCAGGACATGAGCGAAACAGCCATGCAGGCACGGCGCATCAACAGCTGGCAGGATTTCTGCGGGCTCTCGTTTCTTGCCAAGATTGGCATTGGTAAAGGGAAGAATGGATACGAAGACAAGAATAAAATCAAGGTCGTCATCACTCCAGACATGAAGGATTATGCTCACTGCGCCACGCCGTCAGCTGCCCCAGCTGCGCCGGCACAGACGCAACCGGCATGGGGCAACAGCGCCCAGACGCCACCGCCAGCCACACCATCCACACCCACCCCTGCGTGGGCAAGATAAAATCCTCTCCATGCCACCCTGTAACCCCCTGTCCCGCTGGAAGGCGGGCAGGGGCCATCAATGACGGCATATGATACTGCGACCTTATCAGGAAAGAATGGTCAAGAAAGCCACAGACGCCCTGCGTCAACACGGTAACACGCTGGCTGTTGCCCCAACTGGCGCGGGGAAAACAATCATCCTGTCGTCTGTGGCCGGACGTCTTGGCGGGCATCAGTGTGTCCTGCAGCATCGTGAAGAACTGGTGTCGCAGAACATGCGCAAGTTTCATAAGGTGAATCCCGGTGTAAAGACAGGACTGTTCACTGCCTACTGCAAGGATTGGCACATGGATACCACGTTTGCCATGGTGCAGACGCTGGGGCGCAATCTCAAAACCATACCCAAGCTGGACGCGCTCATTATTGACGAGGCGCACCATGCCGTTGCCACCACGTACCGTAATATCGTCAATGCCGTGCTGGACAAGAACCCGGACTGCAAGATTTTCGGCGTCACGGCAACTCCGGCACGCGGTGACGGCAAGGGCCTGCGTCCAATATTTTCCAATTGTTGTGATCAGATTTCATTACATAATCTTGTCGCCATGGGGTTTCTTGTCAGACCGCGCACCTATGTCTGCACGCTCAATGGCACCGATGAAAAGCTTGCCTCTCTGCGCAAAACCTCTTCCGGCGAATACGATATGAAAGAAGCCGCAGAAATTCTTGACGTGACGATACACAATGAAGCTGTCGTACGCGAATGGCGCAAGTTGGCCAGCGACAGAAAGACCATCGTTTTCTGTTCCACCAAAGCACACGCTGAACACGTGCTTGAGGCCTTTCTTGCTGAAGGCATACGGGCTGCCGTGATCACGGGCGATATGCCAAGTGGCGCACGTAAAAGCCTGCTAGACAGTTTTGACAGTCGCAACGCCAACAATGTGCAAGTGCTTATTAACGTAGCAGTGCTGACAGAAGGCTACGACAGCCAGCCTGTAAGCTGTGTTGTGCTGCTGCGTCCCTGCTCCTGCAAAAGCACCATGCTGCAAATGATCGGGCGCGGCCTGCGCACGGTTGATCCCAAGCTATATCCAGATGTGGTCAAGAAAGACTGCATTGTCCTTGACTTCGGGTGTTCTCTGCAAACGCATCGTGATCTGGAAAGCAAGGTGCGGATGGATGACCGGACCAAGCTTTGCCCGGAATGCGGTGCAGACGTGCCGCTTGGCGTGCTGGAATGCCCCATCTGCGGCCACGAGTTTACCCAAGAGGGCAACAGCGCCAGCAGCGGGAGCACGGATAACGAGGGAAAAGATATCGTCAGTAACGTGATCATGGAAGAAGTTGATTTGCTCAATGCTTCGCCATTCCGCTGGTGTGATATTTTCGGCAGCGGCAAGGTGATGCTGGCCAGCGGCTTTGAGGCATGGAGCGCCGTGTGCAGTGCGGACGGCGAATGCTGGACAGCCCTGGGCAAGCTCAGAGCCGAAAAGACACTGGAACGCCTGGCTGTTGGTGATCGGGTGCAGACACTTGCCGCCGCAGACGATTTCTTGCGCATGAACGAAAGCGATGATGCCGCTAAGAAGAACAGGCGCTGGCTCAACGATCCATGCACGGAAAAGCAGTGGAACCATTTGCAGCGGCTGGGATATGACTCTGGACTCATGCTTTCATTCACCAAATACAGCGCTGCTTGCACACTCAATTTTTTCTGGAATCGCGACCTCATTGAACGGGAGGTGCTGCATGTTATCCATTGATCCTCATGTCACAGACCTCAAAATGCTGGGGACCGCGCTTGGTGGTGCTGGCCTGTTAAACAAGCCGCTTGCCGCCATGACGGAAAACGAGGTGCGCACTTTGGCAATGTATTGTGTGACGTA
>JAFTDG010000016.1 GCA_017454325.1 Desulfovibrio sp.
CCGCTCATGGCGTCCGGGTTGTTGTTCACCAGATAGCGCGGGTCGAGGTTAGCAGCATTGCGCCGCACCTTGTCCTGTTCCCCTGGGTCGCTGTGGTAGGGGCGCTCCTGTACACCTTCAGGGTATTCCACCCGCTTCTGGAACTGCACCGTTGGATCGTGGGAGGCAATAAGGCTATCCAGTTCGCGCACTTCATAGCGTATAGCCTCATCACCCGTGGATGTGGCGATGGTGGAGACCGACTTGTCAATGGCGGTGGTTTCGGATAATGTTTGGTCAACAGAGATCCCAAGCTCCGTAGGGTCACCCATAGAGGGTTTGGACTTGCTGGGGGCGTCGCCGGCACTACGGGGGATCTCTTTTTTTTGCGCCACCATGGAATCAATGGTGTTCCTGTGCCCCGTATAGCCGCTTATGGGCACTGCCCTGTTGCCTTTCTGCCTGCTTTGGCTCACCCTGAAAGCAATAGCGATAGCTTCATCGCCTCTGTACTGTATGGCTGTATAGACGGCCATACCATCCCTTGTCGTGCCTGTCCGTTCTATTCTGTCCGCTTCAGCTAATACGCGCTCTGTTTCTGGAACAATATCATCGGCCGTGCCGGGATGTTCATTGTCTAGGTGGCGCACATAGTTATAAGGTATATCAAGAACAAGGTTTGGTATGCCAAAGTATTCACGCACCTTGTCCGGTGTGCGAGGGGCAACCATATATTCGTTGGCACCCGTTCTAGCATTAGCAATAAAGCCGGCATAATCCTGCGAGGTCGTGGGCCTTGCGTCGTACAGCGTCTGCGCTTCATCCTTCGCAAAGTCGTCTTCAATCCGCTGTTCCGGCGTCTTGCCTTCCAGGTTGTCCCGCAGTTGTTGCGCCGCATTAAGCGCTGTCCTGCGGTAAATATCCGCCGGGTTCTCTCCAGTACGCCGTGCCGCCACAATGGCACGCCGCCGCCAGAGCTGAAGCAGGCTATCTACATAAGGCTCAAAACCAGCCTGGATTTCCACCTGGTTTGCCAGCCCAGGCACTGAGCGCACGGCCTCGGTCAACTGCTGCCGAAAGTCCTCATGCACGGCATCCAGTTCTGTCTTCTGTTCCTGGGACAAGCTGGCCGTGCCGTTGCGTACATCGTTGGCAAGCTCGTTGTCATTCAATGCCTGACGCAGAATGCGATCCAGTTCAGCGTTTTCGTCGTCACGCGCTGCGGCATCATTGTCCCCGCGCTGCATGATTTCCGACGCAGCCTTGAACTGTTGCGCATCAAGCATGGTATGCAGATTGCCCAAACTGACATGAACGGCCTGCCCTTCTTCCGCCGCTGCCTGGGCTGCTTCAGGGCTGATGCCAAGAGGGGTTAGCAGGTCAATGCCGGACTGCTGCAGTTCCATAACCGCGTCCATGGGCAATGCCACTTCTTCGGCCATAACGGGCGATAGAGCTTCCAAAATCTCTCTGGGTCACGCTGTATAGTTTTCGTCTGTTCTATGGTCGCATGGAGGGCATTTTGAGCATCGGCAAACTCCTTGGCAGCCTGACCACGGCTGCGAGCGCTGCCCATTCCCCATTACGTTGACAGGCTCTGAACTGGATTGCTAATCAGTAATTGACGCGCTTGTCGGAGCAAAATGTCAGGGATACACAAGCAAAACTCATCGTGAAATAATGCGCTAAAATGAACTAGTTTCGACTTAACCAGACAATCGGCTCCATTTTAAGGTGCCATTTGTATGATATGATTATCACTTTATACATCTCTTGACATTGGTATTTTGGTATCTATTTACAAAATGACTCAAAACACTAAACCGGGAGGACGCCATGCATCCGCTGATTGGTCTTGCCCGTATCGCGACGGGCGCATCTGCCATCACGAGAATGACCCTGCCAGGCATCATTATTTCTGCTGTTGCATACGGAGTATGGCGACATGTCATCAAGCCCGAACTGAACAGGTATGAAAGTGTCCCCAGTAACGGACTTCCTGAAAAGAAGGCAAACTGACTGAACGGTATCTTTTGACAATAAGAAGTCCCTGTTGACAGATGCTCTGCCGACAGGGACTCTCTTTTTGCCATCTATGCAGGAAATGCAGTTATTATCTGCTGAATGATACTGTTATGCTTCCGCTACCACATACGCGTTCAAGTTCGTCCGCATTGTCCATACGGCCAATTCGCGTATAGCGGTACGGTGTGGAGAAGCTTTTATAGAAGATGACGATACAGTTGTCTCCAAACAGCATGATATCGCCAGCATGTACCGATTCGACAGGCTTTGGAGCTGATGGCAGTAACACTTTTAGATTGTGGTATTTCTCATTACTGTGCAAATCATCCATATGCAGGGTCAACGGTAACATGGCGGCAAATTCACGGGCTGTTGCGTTTTCTTCCAGCGTAACAGCAAAGGCTGATCCATTGATACTGATATGCATGGCAGCACCTCCACATTCAGCTGTCCAGCCGACCTGCTCTGTTATCAGCAGTGCTACGCACAGCATAAGTATTGAGACAAGTTTTTGCATATAATCTCCTATTTCATCTGTTGCTGGCTCTGAAGTGGATATGCTTTTCCCAGAATCGAACCGCGTCGTTTATCCAGCCGGCAGCAGGGGTTCCCTCACCTGTCCCGAACCCGTGTCCTACCTGCTCATAGAGATGTATTGCCGCATCAATTCCATAGGTAGTCAATAACTGAATTCGTTTTTTCATGACATCAATGGTGACAATATGGTCTTTGTCTCCAATAACTGCAAATGTCGGAGGATCGTATGGAGAACATGTCTGATAAGCTGTATAGGCTGTAATAACTGAAGCTGGATGTGGTATATCCTTTCCTCCGAAAGCAGTTGTTCCGGCTGTACCCATGATGGCAGCCATACGTGCTCCTGCGGATCCTCCCCATAGGGAATAGCATTGGCTGGAGATATTCAGAGTCTCAGCATGCTGGAATATCCAGGAAAGTGCCATGGCCAGGTCTTCACAGGCAGAGTGTTCACCGCCTACACGGTACTGGAGGACGAAGACGTTATAGCCTTTTTGTTGAATTTCCAATGCAAGAGGAAAGCCCTCATGTAATGTACCCAGATAGACGAAGCCGCCGCCTGGGCAGATGACGGCAAAGGGAGCATTGGGCTTTCCCCGGAAAAAAAACAGTCCTGTTATATTCCTCCGATGATCATCGTAATACGAATGAAATAGAAGTTCTCCCGCAGCACATATATCAATCATCTGATTGAGGGCACGAAGCACAACATCGGCCTGTACATGACGATGCAAGGGCAAGAGACGGGCTATATCCCGAATGGGCGTAGTGTTGTTTACATAGTCTGAACGTGGGAGAAGATGCTTGCCAAAATGCGCAAAAGCTGGATGGCACACAATATCACGCACTGTGTCATTTACCGTGAGATGCCTGAATGTTCGTGACATATGAATGAGGATTCCTGTTTTGAATGACAAAGCATACAAAAAGCCCAGCCGAATCAGCCTTGACGTTCCGGTGGGTCTGAGATGGCACCGTTTGTTAGACAGCCCCCGGCCTTTTATAGCTTGGGTGCGGTGGGCGAGAATGATGGATGGTCCCGCCCCCCAAGGAGCTATAAGCACACAGGCATCTGAGTGGCACAGGAGATCATTGTGATACACCAGAATAAAAGGAGCGCTGAGAGAGGTGTTCCGTTATCACTACCCTGCGGCATTTTCAGAAGAATACCAACGTAAAAAAATAAATAATAATAAATAAAAGTTAAGCCCCACAAGGCTTTTTGAACCTTATAGGGCTTTTAAGAACTTTCTTTCTGGTGGAGGCGGGGAGAGTCGAACTCCCGTCCGAGAATATTCCACGCAGAGCATCTACAGGTTTAGGTCAGGTATACATTTCACTGCATTGCTAGCTCCTGACCAAGCACACTGCAGCAATCCCTCCAGTAAGCTCCTCGCGAAAAGCCCTGGCGGGCACCAACTTTCGCCAGCCTGATATAGTGTCGCCGTAAGGAGATATCAGGCATTTCCCCATACGACGTGACTGTCTAAGCAGTCAGTGCTTTGCTGTTGTTACGCAGCGCAAGCGTATTCGTAATCGTTGTTGGCAATTACTTTAGTTGCCGCTTTTTACGAGGCCAGCGGCGCCTCGACCTGCCACTCCGGCTTCTACATCCCCGTCGAAACCAATGCGCCCCCTTTTTGATATTTCTACGCGAAATGCCAGGCATTAGCAAGCCTGCAGTGTCGCGAAAAATTCGAGCTGCAAAACGGCTTCTGCCTTTACGCTGCAAGGAGTTTTATCTATTATCGCCGCCATGCATGAAATGTCCATTGCGCAGAGCATTCTCCAACTGGCGGTAGACGAGATGGCTCGCAGCGGCTGCTCACGACTGGAAAAAGTCTGTATAACGTGCGGTGCCCTCTCCGGTGTTGAGCCGGAGTCCCTGCGCTTCTGCTTTGATACACTCTTGCGTGAAACTCCGCACGCAGATGCGCGTCTTGAACTCACCCTGTGCCCTCTACGTCTGCGTTGTACATCCTGTGGCAAAGAATTCGGCGGTGAAGGACAGGATGCCCTGTGGATGCCCTGTCCCGTGTGTGGAGAACAGTTTGGTCATATGGTGGTACAAGGGAAAGAATTGTTACTCAATCGTGTCATAGCCAGATAGCCAGAACGTCTCTCATGTACGTATTGTCCTGGCTAGATTTTCATCCATAATATGCAACATGCCGCCGCACGGCGACAGCGAGGAAGCTGATATGGAAATTCCTGTTGTGCGAAACGTCTTGGAAGCTAACGAAAAAATGGCTGAACATGTACGTCGGATGCTTTCAGCCAAGGGCATACTTACACTCAATCTTATTAGTTCCCCAGGCGCTGGCAAGACTACCCTGCTCGAAAAAACATTGTGCGATCTGTCAAAAGAATTTCGCATGGCCGTGGTTGAAGGTGATCTGCAAACGGATAACGATGCCCGCCGTGTCGCTGCCACTGGGGCTCAGGCAGTACAAATCAATACTGATGGCGGCTGCCATCTGGACAGCAATCTGGTATTGAGCGCCTTGGACAGCCTGAATCTCGACGCTATAGATATCCTGTTCATCGAAAATGTCGGTAATCTTGTGTGCCCTGTGGAATTTGACTGTGGTGAAGACGCCAAGGTGGCTCTGCTCAGCGTTACCGAAGGGGATGACAAACCTGAAAAATACCCCTTGTTGTTTAACCTGGCCAAAGCCTTGGTACTCAACAAGACAGACCTGTTACCATATGTAGATTTTGATATGGCCCGTGCCCGCAGCTCCGCTACAAAACTCAACGCTGGATTGGAAATATTTGAAGTTTCCTGCCGCAAGGGTGATGGCCTTCAAGGCTGGTACAACTGGCTGCGCCAGATGCACACAGCAAAAATAAATGCTGCGCAAAATCCAAACTAGCCATTAGCATTATACCGGCAGGGAGAGTCTTCCCAGACTCCACCCTGCCGTGCTGCACAATATCTTGTGCGTTTCATGTTCGAAACTTGTTGGCCTATTCTGCCAGCGTAGGATCTGAGCCTCGCCCGTCATCATAGGAAACCACCTCTACAACGAGGCTATGCGAGGCTGGACGCAACGTTATGGTAAACAACTGCACATCAACACCAGGCATATCTGCATCAGACAAATGCGGTAAGACTTCTGCAGGCACCAGCATAATACTGGCTTCCCCCTTTCCAGATAGGAGAAAATACTCCAGCAGTTTTTGCAGCATGACATTACGTTTTGCTGCATCCATGGCAAACATCTGAGCAAAATTGATGTCCACGCCAGGCAATTCCACCTGCCAAGGCATATAATTCTGGGTATGCAAAGCGCCCAAGAGCGTGTCGAGAGTTGCCTTATCCAGCTTGCGGCGCAATTCCAGACGATCAAGGACAGCATCACCTGCGGTACTGTTCTGCCCTTGCTCAGCCTGTCTGGGTTCAAGCCTCGCAGCCCATGTCAATCCTGCAAAACCAAGGCTTGTCAGCAAGGCGCCATTGGCATCAAGAGGGGTCTTGGCATCCAACAAGGTGCAGACATCCTTCATGGTCATGCCAGGGCGAAAACGCTGCAATGCACAAACAGGCTGCATACCAGATATGGGCAGTA
>JAFTDG010000119.1 GCA_017454325.1 Desulfovibrio sp.
GGTAAATTCTGCTGCTGACGATGCTGCTGGGTTAGCCATCAGAGAGTTACAACGTGCAGATATAGCCGCATATCACCAAGGTGCTAGAAATGCCAATGATGCCATCTCCATGATTCAAACTGCTGACGGTGCTCTTGCTATAATATGCACAAGATACACTTGATGCAATTAACGAAGCAATAGTAGATAAAGACAAGATTCGCGCTAATCTTGGAGCAATGCAAAATCGTCTAGAAAACACAATTACCAATATAACAACTCAAGCTGAAAACTTGCAAGCTGCTGAATCTCGAATATCTGATGTAGATGTAGCTACTGAGATGACAGAGTTCGTAAGGCAACAAATACTTGCCCAATCAGCAGTAGCTATGTTGTCACAGGCTAACTCAATGCCACAGATGGCTATGCAGTTGATTGGTGGATAACATCTTTCTATTGACTCAATCTATTGTGACCATTCAAAAAAAATGGCCAAGCTATTCACCTGACCATCATGTCTTGTTCTTCATACCAGATAGTTAGATTATGTCATCAGAATAGGCTATATTAATAGTTTCTGGAATATTATTCTGAAAACGTCGATGCTTATGTATAGAAATCACTAAAGACAAGCAGGGGACATGGGAGCGTACATGTTACCATTGTCGTCCTGTTTCCATTGTATTGGTAGTCGGCAGAATTTGCCCTTGGCACGGAATCTGATGTATTTCCGACATGATGACTGTCACCCTGCAATATCTGCCGCCTCGCCCCAATGTTGTAACACAGTGCAAAGATGTTTCATACCGCCATTGCCATTGGAACCGTTTTTTCGGATGTTGTGACAGGATTATGCGCCACCGCAACAGGGAATCAACAAACCGCTGCTTCCATCTCCCCCAACATATCCGCCACGCATAATCCGGCAACCATGCCTCCACAACAGCTCTACAATTTAGCCGTGCTCAATGCGAATACCCGCCCATTCACGCCGATCAATCGACCTGTACCCAGGGAGAGGAAGCGGCGGAAAAAGGATAATAACCGATTGATGGTCAATTCCTCCAACGGCAAGAGCTGGTGTGTTGTCCGTTGAACTAACCAAGAGCGGTAGAAATCTGTTTCAGTGAGAACCTTGCTTTGAGCATGTTGCGCACAGCAGCAATGAGAGTGTCTGTAGGATTGTCGCTATTCATCCTCATCCCTAAGATTTCGTGCCATTAGTTCCCGCAGGACAGCCTCTGGATCACGTCCGGTATAGAGGATTTCATACACAGCTTTTGTCAAAGGGACATCAACAGCATATTTTTGAGCCAGATGGTACGCAGCTTCAGTCGTTGCCACACCTTCTGCTACCATGCCCAGACTTTGAACAATATCAATGAGGCGTTCCCCTTGCCCCAAGCGTAACCCGAGCTGGCGGTTGCGTGAGAGGTCTCCCGTACACGTCAGCGTAAGATCCCCCAGACCGGAAAGCCCCATGAATGTTTCAGCATGAGCTCCACACGCCACACCAAGCCGTCGCATCTCGGCGAGTCCACGGGTAATAAGAGCCGCACGGCTATTGTGCCCGAGGTCCAGCCCGTCACCGACGCCCGCTGCTATGGCCATGACATTTTTCAATGCTCCCCCCATTTCTACGCCGATAACGTCACAGCTGGAGTAACAACGGAGTACCGAACAGGAAATAAGGTCACGCAGGCGATGCCCCAATAATGCGTCCTCTGCTGCCAGAACTACTGCTGTGGGCAATCCCCGCATGACTTCCTTGGCAAAGGACGGACCCGAAAGGATGGCATATCTGGGAGATAGTGACTGTAATGTCTGCGCCACGATCTGTGAGCACCGGGTTAGGCTCTGCAGCTCAATGCCTTTTGCCACATTGCAGAATATGGTGCCAGGGCTAAAGTATGACGTATACGATGTCAGCCAGGAACGCAGATTTTGACAGGGAATTGCAAGGATGACAATGGGGGCTGCCAGTACAGCAGGATCAGTAGTGGCAACGATAGATTCATGTAGAGGTAATCCTGGTAGATAGCGTGGATTCTCATGATGCGTATTGCAGTGTTCTGCCAGTGCAGTATCACGTAGCCACAAGCGAGGGCTGTGTCCTGCACATGCGATGACATGCGCCAGTGCCGTACCCCAGCTGCCTCCGCCGGCAACAGTTATGCATACAGCTTCCATTACCCCTCCGTGTGATGATTTGATACTACACCCTTATTCTGCCCGGCCTTACCTATAAACAGCTACTTCACTTGATGCCTAAGATATCCTTAGCCTTCCTTCTCCATTTTTTCTACTGGCAAAAGCGCAGAGCTGCACTGTTAATACAGTTTTCAAGCATGGGCTGCCTGATGAAGTGTTTTTTTCTATGATGCCAGATTTTACCAATATACTATTTTGGCGGAATTATTACATAATTTCGTTACTGTTGGTATAAAATACTTGTTAATAACAATAGTCTGCTGTATTATATTTTATTATTTATCCTAATATGCTAAAGGAGAGTATATCTCTATGGATGAATATCTCAAACAAGCCATTGAACTTGCTCGTGCCCAGGCATCTGTGCGTGTTATGTCTGAAGAAGATATTGCCAAATTTGTAGCTACGTTAGCTGCTAAACTTCGCGATCTTGTTGACAGTGATACTGTATGTTTAGAGACAACAGCTACGACACTTTCCACAGAAGAAGTCAAAAGATCTATTAAAGAAAAATCTGTTACTTGCCTTGAGTGTGGTAAATCTTTTAAAATCCTGTCGAAAAAACACCTTTCGCTACATGGTCTTACTTCAGAAGAGTACCGTAAAAAGTATGGAATAAAAAAAGGTACTGCATTGATCTGCAAGGCCCTTGTACGTGAGAGAAGAAAGAAGATGGAAACTATGCAGCTATGGGAAAAAAGAAGGAAATTGAAGAAGATGCCCAAATAAGGCAAAGAAAATATGCCGAGTGTACACTTAGGGACGCCATGCGTAAGCTAGCGTCCCTTTTAGTGTACTTTTTTGTGATAACTTCAAATTGACGTCTGCTGTCAGAGTTTGTGGACGACATAGGTAACGACTCCCCAGATGTGGACGTGCTCGCGCTCTGTAATATCAATCTCTGGGAAATCAGGATTCTCCGGTACAAGCAGCACGCTATCACGCCGCCGCATCAGCCGTTTTACCGTGAGCTCGCCATCCAGGGCAGCTATGACAATCCTGTTGTGTTCCGCTGCAATGGAGCGGTCAACCACCAGCAGATCACCGTCATGAATGCCGGCGTTTATCATGGACAGGCCGTGTGCCCGCAGAAAGAATGTGGCGGCTTCGTGTTTAACAATATGCGTATGCAGATTCAGCTGCTTGTCCAGATAGTCTTCAGCAGGGGAGGGGAATCCCGCCTCAACGGGGGAAAGATACAGTGGCAGACCCTGTTGTGCCTTATCCACAGGGGCGGCGGTGCCAAGGATTTCCACCGTCATATGCGGTTCCGATTTTTTGAATTCGTGGCGCAAGCGTGACCTCGTATAAAGAAGAAGTAGGCTACAGGTACGTTGTCCAATCCATGTATTTTTAGCAACACTAATATATCTGAATGGAAGGACACGTGTCCACACTGTAAACAGAAACACCACGGCCTTGCAACCGTGGTGTTTCTGTTTACGTTCAGTGACTATCAGTGTTTGTGGTGTTTACTCTCTCGCCGGTTGCCACTTATGCCCTTTTCATATCACCAATGAGTGCACTCAAACGGTCGGTCTGCTGCGCCAGGTCGGAAATAGCCCTAGAGGCCTCGTTCATGGCCTGTGTTGTCTGCGAAGACATTTCATTGACCGTGGTGATGGACTGGTTAATTTCTTCACTGGCAGCAGACTGTTCCTCCGAGGCCGTGGCAATGGCCCGTACCTGATCTGCCGTATTCTCCACATTATGTACGATCTGCTGCAGGGCTGCGCCAGACTGTTGCGCCAGGGTTGTGGCCTGTTCCACATTGCCAAGGGCTTCTTCCATCCTGTCAACACTCTGTTGCGCGCTGCTCTGAATGGCGGTTATGGCCTGACTCACGTCGTTGGTGGAGGCCATGGTCTTTTCAGCCAGTTTACGTACTTCATCAGCCACAACGGCAAAGCCGCGCCCTGCCTCACCAGCACGGGCAGCTTCAATGGCGGCATTGAGGGCCAGTAGGTTGGTCTGGTCGGCGATGTCTGAAATCACGTTCATAATCTGGCTGATGTTCTGGGTATGGCCGTGCAGGGTGCTCATGTCCTCCTTGAGTTCCATGGAGACCTTCTGTACCTGATTGATGCTGGCCATGGCATTGGCGAGGATCTTCTGGCCATCCTCGGCATTGCTGCGCGTCTCGGCGGAAACAGTGGCGGCAGAGGATGCGTTGCGTGCCACTTCCTGCACGGTGGCATTCATTTCGTTCATGGCCGTGGCAGCCTCAGAGAGGCGTTGTGAAGATTCCACTGCACTTCTGTCGGACTGTTCGATCTGGGCGGAAAGCTCACTTGACGCGGCCGAGATGGCATTGACCATGCCTTCCAGCTGCTCGGCGGCGGCGTGCATGCCTTCAGATTTGGCAGCCTCGGCACGGCGGGCGGCTTCCTCGGCCTGATGGGTGGCATCCTCGGCCTTGCGGGTAGCCTCTTCGGCAGCCTGGGTTTTTTCTTCACTTTCGTGAATGAGCTTGGCGAGGCTCGACATCATGGTACGCATACCCTGGCCCATGACCTTAAA
Source organism: Desulfovibrio sp. (assembly GCA_017454325.1). Classification (GTDB taxonomy): domain Bacteria; phylum Desulfobacterota; class Desulfovibrionia; order Desulfovibrionales; family Desulfovibrionaceae; genus Desulfovibrio. The sequence continues at coordinate 4,711 of JAFTDG010000119.1, forward strand.
CTCGTCCTTGCGCATGGTGGCCTTGTCAAGCAGAGCGCGTTCTTCCGGCGATTCCTCAAGACGTCCACCGGCAACTGCGGCAGTAATACGTGAGAAGCCGCCAACGAGACCGGAGATGCCGCGTGCCATGACAAATATGATGAGACCGACAACGAGGCCAAAGGCGGCTCCCATGCCCATCATGTTGCGCAGAAAGCCGTGTGTGGGGCCAAGCACTTCGTCGGAATCCAGCTCCAGCACGAGATACCATGCTTCCTTGGGCATGGCCTTCCAGTAGACGATTTTGGCTGCGCCGGTATCATCCTTGATTTCCATACGGCCCGTGGGCGCGTTTTTCATGGCGGCAAAAAGCGGTGTTCCAGAGATGTCCTTGCCGAGACGATCGGTCTGGTGATGCAGCACAATGAGTCCGTTATACCCGTAGGCATAGCTGTGCCCCTTGGCACCGACCTTGATTTTTCCCAAGGTCATGTTCGAAACGACTGCGTTGCGAATGCCCACGGCAATCACGCCGACGATACGGCCGTCTGCCTTTAAGGGCAGCGCCATCATAGTGGAGATGGCACCGGTGGACTTGGAAACGATGGTGCGCTGTATGGTTTTGCCTGCGTCAAGACATGCCTTGAAGTAGGGGCGGGAGGCATAGTCTTCGCCAACGACCTTGTGCAGGCCATCTCCCTGTCCGTCCAGGCGGTATGCCAGTACCTTGCCGTCGGTACCAATAAGCATGGCAAGGTAGGTCAGACTGCTTTCGTCCACAAAGCCGCGCAGGGCATCGCTGCCGGCCTTTACCATTTCATTGTCAAGGCTGTTCAGTACGCCCTTGCGTTTGGCATCGGCATCCAGTTTATCCCAGGCCGAGGCCAGGGTACGCAGACGATTATTTTTGGTAAAAGGAATCATGGCTTCAGAAAGGCCACCAAATACAGCGTCCATGCCCACGGCTTCAGCATCGAGGATGGCTGCAGCGTCGCCGCGTATCTGCTCTGTAATCAATCCGCCAGCCATCCAGTAACCCACGGCGGAGAGCAGCATCAGGCCGATTACCGCGGGAGAGAGAATGAAGCTCAACATACGGCCCATCAATTTCATAGGTAACCCCTTTGTATAAAATAGAATATCTACAGGTGAAGGGGGTCACCCCCCCATACATGGCCCTTCAAAAAAGGCTCTGCCAACTATAGCTCCTTTATATTTCTCTACTTGTATCGGAAAAAAATGTGTAGGGATTAGTGCAGTCCTCATGTTTTGTTGTAGCAATGCATTATGCTATCCCATTATGCTATCCCTATATGGCAGCCGTCGCGTCCGTGTTCCTTAACATAGTATAGCGCCCTGTCTGCCGACTGGAACAGCGATGGATAGTCAGCCCCGTGTACAGGGGCAATGGCAATGCCTATGCTCGCCGTAATGGCGGATGGAGTGCCGTCAATGTAAAGGTCGCGTGCTGCCTGTAAAATTGCCTGTGCCCTTTTCTGGATGACATCTTCCGACAGGGCCCCTATCATCAAAACCACGAATTCATCGCCACCAAACCTTCCCACGCAGTCGTCAGTACGGCAGATGAGTTTCAATCGCAATGCAAACTCTGCAAGGATGCGGTCGCCGTATTGATGGCCAAGGGTGTCATTTGCCTTCTTGAAATGGTCAAGGTCAATGATAAAAAGGGCAGCCCTCCTGTCCTCTGTCAGGTTTTGACATCGCACTGTACAGATGCGCTCTGTTGTGGCTTTATTGTACAGATGGGTCAGATGGTCAATTTCTGATTCTGCACGGTAGCTGTCTCTAGCAATGCGTAATTGCCTTATGTCATGGAGCGCAGCGGACAGCTCGGCATTCTTTTTTACCAGCATGGTGTTCTGTTGTTCTTTCTGCTCTGTTGCCCGTGCCAGGTTTTCCATGGACTCCTTCAGGTTGCTCGTCATGCTATTGAAGCAGGCTGCCAGGTGGGCGATCTCGTCTTTGGTATCAATATGGATTTTTTTATTTAGGTTGCCAGAGGCGATATCACGCACGCCGTCTGTCAGGGTATGAAGGGGGTTGACGAAACGTTCGGATGCCTTCTTGCCGGCTACCAGCACAGCTCCCAGAAGACCAAGTACAAGGATAGCGGTCGCCTTTATTGTGGAGGTCATGTGGTGGTTGAACAGATCAATATTTTGTTTGGTCAATTTTTGGATGCTCTCATTGTTCTTTGCAATGGGGGCCATGACCTCTTCTTCCGCAATGGCCGTCGCAAAGCTCCAGCCTGTCTTCCTGATTGGAGCAAAGGCCATAAAATATTTACTGCCGTGGAGTGTGACTTCTGTAATGTCCTTCTCACCGGATACCATTTGTGTGACTGTCTCTGCGAGGGCAGTATTTTCTGAGGTGCGCAGGTCAGTATGCAAATCAATGGGCAGAATTCCCTGCTGCCTGGCGTTGCGACTATCAGAAGACAGGATTACATGTCCGCGATCATCAACAACAAAGCAGACGCCTGTGATGCGCAGGGGTACATCTTCTACAATCCTGTCGAGGCCTTTAAGCGTGGACTGTAAGCAGGAAACGCCCTGCAATTCCCCGTTATCTTTGTAGAAGGGAAAGGCGCAAAAAAAACCCAGCTCCTTGCTGAACACGAACTCCCTGACCGGGGTGAAGGTTACGTCGTGTTTTTTTTCTGCCAGACGAAACCAATCGCTGGCGAGTGCGTCATAGTGTAAATCCGGCGCCTCATACTGCGCAGCAGATGTGGCAGTATTGTTGTCTACCGACAGAGTGTAATTGTGGTGTAATGTAACGAAAATCGAATCAATGATGGGATTGCATTCGGCCAGTCCAAGGAGGGTGTCCTTGATATTTGCGGAAATGCCCATTTCGTACGCCAGGGCTTCTGTATTGGTGTTCGGCGCATATTGCATATAAAAAACATACTTTCCTGCGCCATCTGAAGGTGGGGCATCGACTTTCTGTGGCTTGTATTCATGAGGATGGGCATGGATTTTTTGCATTGTTTTTGCGGCAATCCTTACCGACTTTTCCAACACGCGCAGCCGGTAATCGATATCATCGGCCTTGTCCGCAGCAATATCAATGAGCTCATTTTTCTGCTGTTCCGCCAGTAATCTTGAGCTGTTCTCGTTGGATTGTTTTCCTATTTCACTGCTGTATTGTATTGCCATGTTACGGGCACCAAGCATGCCATAAAACATGATGCCGCTTATGACGAGTAATGTCACAAGGCTGGTAGAAAGGACAATAAGTGTCATTTTCCCCTGAATTCTCACCTGGGTCTTCCTTTACAGCAGCGGCAGACGCATCCTGGATCAGCAGACAGCAGGATGGCTGCCAGACGTATTGCCAACAGTTAGCGCAACTGACTGTCTTTGCTCCCTTTGCGATTATATGGGGCAAACATGCGGTATTGCCTGTCCGCTTCTTCCTGGCAAGCTATGCAAAGCCGTATGCATGGAAGGGCTTTTCGTCTGTTTTCTGGTATTGGTTCGCCACATTCTTCACAAAACAGGGCGCTCTCACCTTTGGGCATAGCTGCCCGTATGCGTAAAATTTCGTCCTCTACGGAATCCCGTATTTGATCACTGACGGCACTGTCGCCAGACCAGCCTACGGCCATACTGCTCTCCATCATTGTCCAGACAGGCTGCCTGCAGCCTGGCATGCCGCAACTCCTGCGACGTATATTCCATACAAGATATACGTCCCTTGACAAAAAAAGCCCGGTCTAGTTCTGCTATACCGAGCCTTTGATCACATCCCACCATAATGGATAGGTCGATTTGTAATATATGACTGTAAGGGATAGCTTGTTGGGTGTTACTATCCGTTCATTGCTTCTTTCAGGGCCTTTGACAGGCTGAACGCCACCACTTTACATGCGGGGATGGTCAGCGTTTCCCCTGTTCTGGGATTACGACCAGTTCTTTCTGCACGTTTTTTTACGGAAAATCTTCCAATGCCAGGAAGCTGAATGGCATTTCCTGCCGCCAGTTCAGATGTGATTGTGTCGAGGATGGCGGCAAGCGCATCTTCTGATCTGGCGTTATTGAGATTAGTCTTGATGGCAACCATTTTGACGAGTTCAGATTTGGTCATGGTATCTCCCCATTGAACGTATTTATGCTAACCGTACACGTAACGCAAAATGCGACAATTTGCTACTGGCAATTTGGGATCATTGAACTGAAGTATGGATGATAGGCTATTCGTATGCAAAAATCCATAGCACATCAGTACTCCGAACCCGTTGTGGGTGGAAAATTTCACAGGTCACGTGGCTTGTGACCGTGTGCCGATGCGGCTGTTTCGTTTTCAGAAAGCAGCGGAAATCAGCGTATGAAGTTTGTGGGTTCCCATGGTTCCGGTTCCGGTGGATTGATGCCCGCAGCCTTGCCCGCCTGGATGCATTTGATGAGCCAGGCCATATTGTCCGCCAGGGTGCGCATGGTCTGCAAACCTTCCTTGTCCTGCATGACTTCGTCAGGGGAATTGCCATGCACCGAATTCCAGTACTGCGAGGAGACCACAGGCATGCGTGCAATGGTGAAGTATTTGTTCAGCCTGTCAAAGGAAGCACTGGCACCGCCGCGACGGCAGCTTACTACGGCGGCGGCTGGCGTACATGCGTAGTGTGATGCCTTTAAAAAGAACATGCGGTCGAGAAAAGAGCAGAGGCCGCCATTGGGGCCGGCGTAATACACGGGTGACCCGACCACAAGACCTTCGGCTTTGCGCAGTAGATCAATAGCCTCATTAACGTTGTCTGTGTTGAAAACGCAATGCCCGGTATCATTGCATTTGCCACAGGCAATGCAGCACTGTATGGGTTTTGTGCCCAGTTGTACCATGGTGGTTTCAATACCATGTTTTTGTAACTGTCTGGCCACGACAGACAGGGCAGTGTATGTACAGCCTTTGGGATGTGGACTGCCATTGATAAGGAGTACACTCATACAAACCCCTCCTGTGTTTTTATGCTGTTGCCGCAGGCATCAGATATGTGATTTGTTGCCTGCGCTTGATACGGATATTTTTCGTGCGTTTTCAGCTGGATACTGATTGCAGCACACAGGGAATGCTCATGTATATGCTGTTGTCTGAGCTTTGCTTTTAGGATGAAGACGGATAGGAACTGTTCGAATTGACTGACAGGATAGCCCATCCCTGATTAGAGTGCAATGCATAATGCTGCCGCAGAAAGGTACAACACACGCTGTCTGTGTCACAGGCCCTTGCCCTGACAGCGTTACCGGCTGACACGCCGCTCCCCTGTGCTTGGAAGGAGTGTGTGCTCTTGCCCTTTGCCGTTGCTTCACCTATGATTTAGAGCATGAAGCAATGGAAGCCATGGGAAGAACTGACCATTCAGGACAACTTCATGTTCCAGAAGGTCATGCGCAACGAACAGTTATGCCGCATATTTCTGGAACGTGTGCTGGGCATTTCTATCCGTGTACTCGAATATCCACAGACCGAAAAAACCATTGATCCGGACTATAAGTCCAGAAGCGTGCGTCTCGATGTCTATGCCGAAGAACGCGATGGCAGGGTTTTTGATATTGAAATGCAGGCCGTGGATATGCAGGAGAAAATGCTGCCCCTGCGTCTGCGCTACTATCAGGCAATGA
>JAFTDG010000120.1 GCA_017454325.1 Desulfovibrio sp.
AGGCAAGCATTTCTAGAGCATGGCAGAAAAGAGTGTCTGATGTTACGGCTTACTTAAGGAAATAATCGTGCGCAAAAGGGGGTGCACGGGGGCAATGTGCGGGTGATACGATATTTTTGTGGGAAAAGGAGGTAAAATGCTGTCTAAATGTAGGCGTTTAGGGCTTGTATGTGCTATGATTTTTGAATTTCGTGGCACAATTTTGAAAAAAGACCAAACGTCTAGACCCCGGATAACGGGATTTTGAAAAAGCTGTGTCCCGCGTCTGCACGCAGGGCCCTGTATTTCCTGCACTATGCCGGGCAGGGAGCATCAGGGCAAGAGGGTTTGCGAATCTGGGGATGGAGAATGAGGGCAGTTAGCTGGTACGGCGGATTTCACGGAGCTTCTGAAAATGGGTAGAATTTTTCATGGTATTCCTCCTCAGCTGTGTTGACATCTATATCTTGTTACATGACAGTTTTAGACTTCCTCAAGCAATACGCAAGCGGAACTGCCCGGGCGGATTTCTCACCCGCTTATCGTGTCATGCATGGCACAACAAGAAAAGCCGCTGCCCCGTTTTGTGTTTTCAGAGCAGCGGCCACCAGCATGTGAAGAAAAATACTATACAAGCCTTCTAGAACTTATATGTAAAAATCACATGCGCCTTCCAGATATCCTGTTTTTCATAGGAGCCAAAATTATTGTAGGCATGTCGCTTCCAGGTACCATCGTCCATATAGTTGGCAATATAGCCAAGCTCCACGTTAATGTCGAAGTTTTCGTACATTTTATAGACGTTGACCAGGTTAAATTCGAGCAGGTTGTCATTGGTTGTCAGGTAAGGGCCATCAAATACACCCGTGGTGCTGTTCCACGCATAGGCTGAATCCATGTACTTGACCATGGAAGGAGAGTTTGTGCCACCCCACAGTGCCACACGGAATGTATGTGAGAGGTCATCACTCAAGAAATGCATGTCGCGCAGCTGCAGTCCAATGCCCCAAGTACCGGCCAGAGAAACATTGAGATCTTGAAAATCCGCACGTGGTGACCAGTACAGGTTGCCATCCCCCATGAAGGATGTCGTATAGACATAGGGTGCCACGCCGGGCATACGTTCTGAGCCGTTCTTGATATCACCATCGTCACCACTGCCGTACCAGGCAAAGATGCCTGGGGTACCCCAGTCCATCTTGTATTCCACGAGTGCCTTGGCTAGCCATCCCTGACGCATGGAAGAGCCACGCCGTATGTCGTTGGGGTCGTTGCGCACCATGGCATCAAAACGCCCCATCTCTTCCACATAGCCATAGTTAATGTCAAATTCTATATTCCACGGCTCAAATGCTTTCAAAACAATGGGTAACCCGGCCCAAAACATGCTGCCATACGTCTTGGAGGTCCGCCCATAATCAACAACATTAAGGCCGCCACTGCCACTCAGAGCCCCAAGATATGGAGTCATGCTTACGCCCGGCGCTCCGTCCCAGAGGCCGTTGTTCCGGTAGTCGCCCCATTCTCCAGAATTGCGACCCCGAATGCCATACATGGCCCATGGTGTCACTTCCAGACCGTCAAAATGCAAGGGCAGCATAAGGGCGAAAAGATCCATGTTGTCCAAATAGTGGGCAGGATCATTGGAATTGTCGTTTACTGTTGCCTCATAGTTATCGTTAAACGGGCGGAACCACAAAGCCGTCAGGCCAACATTGTCATTAAAATCATAGTGTGCGTTTACAGCCGTGCCACGCAGATCAAACACTGCAGAGCCGCCCGCAGCGTTGGGCAGGGCAAAATTTTGAATACCCATGCGTGTACGCAAGCTTGTGTTGGGCAACAACCAATCAATGTAAGCCTGACGTACTTTGATGATATCGGTACTGTCCGCGCCCAGGGCACCGCCCTGCCAGCCAGCCTTGCCCCAGGTTTGCGGGCCAATGTGAAACATTACCGTTCCGCTCAGATTCTCAGAGGCAACAGCATCCATCTGTAGCAGCAAACGTTGACGGGCGGCAAACGTATCCTCATTGCTGCCCTTGTTGTTCACGCCCGCACTGTTACGATAATTTTTGAGCAATGAGGTCTCGCCCACAGCAAAACCCATATTCCACTGGCCCTTAATCTTGAAGTCAATGGCTTGGGCCGCGCCGGCAGCGGCACAGGTTATTGCTGCCGCCAACAACAGGGTGCACAGTTTTTTCATTGCCTCTCCTTTCTTGCTTGCTGTTACGTAGTAGGACCAAAGGCGGAGCTCCCCCGCTGGGAGCCCCGCTCTGTCAACCTAGTGATTCGGCTGAGGTTCACTCTGTTCAATAACATTTTTTGACTGTTGAGGGCCTGTCCACTTGTCAAAGCTGTCTGCAGGCAAAGGCTTCATGTAATGGCGCAGCAGATACCCCTTTTCATAGCGTACGATGCGCAGCCAACTCAGAGTCAGCAAAAGCACAGGCAGCGCCATGAGTGCTCCTGAAAAATTTCCAAACTGCTTAGCCACATTCAGCCCACCGATGGCCAACAGGCCCACAGCAAGCAAAGCCTGCGCAAAGGCCCAGAAGGAACGATGCCAACGGGCTGGGTCATCGTTCACACCAAGGCGGCGAGTAGCCACAGAGGCCACAACATAACAGCCTGAATCCACAGAAGTTGCCAAGAAAATGGTGGAGAAGACGCAGTACACGCACATAACAAACTTGCCCATGGGCAAAGTGTCCAGCACGGCCATCATGGCAGCAGGGCCACCGGATTCCTTGAGAATGGCTACAGCGTCCAGAGCCAGCTTGCCTTCCACATGATTCACGGCGTTATACTGGAGCCACAGGGTATAGGAACCAAATACACCATGAATAAGATAACCGCCGGCAATGCAGCCCAGCATACCCCAAACAATGACTTCACGGATGGTACGTCCACGCGAGATACGGGCTATGAACAAGCCCATGAAGGGACCGTAGCCAGCCCAGAATAGTGCATAGAAGATCGTCCAATCACGCGGAAAACTGTTATTCGCAAAAGGGGAAATCCAGAAAGTCATGTTCATGTAGTTGCCGAGCATCTTGCCAATGGCGTTGGTGAAGATATCAAAAAGCTCGGCTGTAGGACCGCATACGGCGCCAAAAGCAACCATGGCCAAGGCAATGACCACGTTGATATCAGAAAGCACCTTGATGCCCTTGTCCAGACCGGACCATACCGACCATCCTGCGATACAGGCAGAGACCAGCAGTACTATAAGCTCAACGCCGAAGCCAGGCGTCACACCAAACACGCGGTTTAGTGCTGCCACAACTGTGGGAAGAGAGACGCACATGGTCACAGCAGTGCAAAAGAGCAAACCCAGTATGAAAAAAACGTCGCAAGCCCGCCCGATAATACCGTTTGTCTGTTTACCCAACACGATCTCAGAGGCAGCGGATATCCGTAGCACAGGCTTGCGCCGGATATGAAAAAGATAGGCAATAGGCAGTGCAGCTACAAAATACGTACACCAGGCATTAGGGCCCCAGTGCAGCAAAAGATAGGCTAGCGACCAGTCAAAGGCTTCAGTACTCATAGCCGGGGCATTCTGGGGGAGAGAAATGACATCCCAGAGTGGTTCCACAATGGCCCAGAACATACATGCCCCAGCTACACCGGAACAAAAAATCATGGCAACCCATGATTTAAGCGAGTACTGGGGCTTTTCATCCGGTTCACCTAATTTGACATCGCCAAAGCGTGAAAAGGCGAAAAATACGCAAACCAAACACAGACCAACAGTAAACCACATGTATGCGGAGCCGAATTTCATGGAAAACGCCCCGTATACACCACCGATAAATTTTTCTGCCTGGGCCGGCCAGAGTACCATTGGTATGGAAATGGCAAAAATGAGAATAAGCGCAGGCCAGAAAATTCCTTTTTCGGGCCTGAGATCATTTGGCTGAGCGCTGGTATCGCTGGGCATACTTTCCCCCCTGAAGGTTGGCGAAACAAAAGAATGCACAGCTATCAGCAATGTCTATGCCACATGTGATTTTATTCACATCATATTGATTTCATATGGCAAAATACTCTGTTCGGCACTATCACAAAATAAGATACGACAAGTATGGCATCTATTGCGACAGTATTGTCGCATGAATTACAGCACACCATTAGATACGTTTATTATTATCGATGCAATTTTACGACAATATTGTCGCATTTAAGGACAAGGATATTCCTGTCTCGCAGAGCATAGAAACAGCACTGTTCTGACGGATACTTAAAGTATAACGCAGTTATGTAAGATAACTACGAACTTCGTCATTGAATTTCCTTATGAAGCGATATTATTGGCATTGTTTTTGATATACCTGTTGCGCAGTTTTTCACAAATGAAATTACACCCCTAACGCAAAGGATCTTTCCCATGTCGCAAAAAGCAAAACGGGCCGCACTTATCGGGTACGATTGTCTCATTCCCAAACGTCTCATGAAGATGTTGGATGAGGGCGGACTGGATAATTTTCGCCGTTTCTTGAATGAGGGGAGCTATATCCCCGAAGGCTATAATCTGCCTACGGTAACACCTCCCTCCTGGGCCACCATCTGCACCGGCGCATACCCGCGCACCCACGGTGTTGAGGATTATTACTACTACCATGAAGGCCAGTCGCTGGACTACAAGTTCACCTCGCAGGCATTCGGCTCTGACATCATGACAGCCCAGACCATCTGGGATCGCTGGGACAAGGCTGGGAAAAAATGTCTGGTAGTCAACTACCCCATGAGCTGGCCCTCTCGTATGAAGAACGGCATCATGGTTATGGGCCAGGGGCTCTCCCCGGCCGAAACACGCTGGCCCCTGCACGGCAACGAACACAAAGAATTTCTGGCATCAGAGGGGGTTATTTCCACTGAATTCTATCCCATGGGAGTGCAAGGCAGCTTTGAGGACGCTGAGGGATGGGAAAACCTTCCTGAAGACATGGATGAGCCTTTGGATATGTCTGTCAAAATGCATTTCAAGGAAGGCGTGGATCCGGTGGAAGATCAGGTCTGGCACGTACTGGCCTGGCAGAGTGGCGACGAAGGTTATGACCGCATTACAGTTGCCCCGGTGAAGGATTTTAATAAGGCATTCTTCACTATCAGCCCACGCCAGTGGAGTGAGCCGGTAGAACATGATTTCAGAATTATTTCTGATGGTCGGACAGAAAAGGGCGTGTTCCGTTGCAAGCTAATGCAACTTTCGGACGATGCCGAAGAATTCAAACTCTATGTATCCGGTATTGCAGGTCGCACCCAGTTTATTGCACCAGCTGCAGCTGCAGCCGATATAGATTTCTCCAAACAGATCACTGCCAATGACATCGGTCTGGTGGCCTTCCTGCACGGCATCATTGACACGGAAACAGTGTGCGAACTTGTGGAATTTCACAGTGCATGGCTATGGAATACTATTGAATGCCTTATGAAAGCCAACCCGGATTGGGATTTGTTCTACATGCACTCACATCCCATCGACTGGTTCTACCACGGCTGGCTGAGCGACCTGGACAGTAAAGACGATAAGGTACGTGAGGCTGCCGAAAAGATGGAACGCCACATTTATACCGTCGAAGACCGCCTGCTCGGAAAGTTTATGGACATCATGGGCGACGACACGCTGATCTGCTGCTGTTCCGACCACGGAGCCACGCCCATGGGGCCCATCCTCAACACGGCCCACGCCCTCAAGCAAGCCGGACTGTGTTCCTATGAACCTAAGAAATCTGAAAACTACTGGGATATCTATGAGGAAAGCGAAGGCTTCAACTACGTGCTGGATGTAAGTAAATCCAAAGCAGTGCCCCAGCGCTATATGTTCGTCTATGTCAACCTCAAAGGCAAATATCCCGGCGGTATTGTTGAACCCGAAGACTACGAGAAGGTTCGCTCCGAAATAATCGACGCTCTGTTGGACTACCGTCATCCAGATACGGGTGAACGCCCGGTGCTCCTTGCCGTACGCCGCGAGGATGCACACGTCTTCGGCATGGGTGGCGCGCAGGCTGGCGATGTTGTGTATGTACTCAAGCCAGACTACATGGCCGAGCACGGTTACGGCTTGCCTACGGGTGAATCCGGTTGTGGCAGCCTCAAAAATCTGCTTATGTTCCGTGGGCCTAACGTCAAGAAAGGATATGTGTATCCCCGCCCACGCTGGTTGGCTGACATCGTACCCACCCTCTGCTACATGACCGGCAACCCCGTGCCGGAAGATGCCGAAGGGGCCCCCATTTACCAGATTATGGAAGAACCCAATTTAGTAAAATAATTTTCCCCTATGACATACTATTCCTGTTCTCCTTTCTTTAAAGGAGAACAGGGCTCAAAGGAAGGATATCATGGCTGATAAGAAAGCGATTCTCGTTATTGCCGACGGTATGAAACTCACTGATGCCAGCGAGGGGCTGGACAAACTCCGGAAGAAGGCCGCCGTGCTTACCAATGCTGAAACCTCAGGATTAGCAGACAAGGCTGCGGCTTTGGGTGGTGTACAGTCCGATGTGGCTACTATAGCCGCCACGCTAGAAAAAAACGTCCTGGCTGTGACAAGAGGCAAGGTCGAAGCAGTGGATGCCGCTCTGGAAGCCGCCAACCGCCGCACCGTCGTGGTGGTGTCAGCAGATGATGGGGTAGCCTTCTATGGCATGGGTATCAACAGCAAAGCCGGGGCAGTGGCCCGCAAGGTAACTGCAGATGACATTACCCTGACCATCGCCACACTGGCCGACTTGCCTATCAGCGAGGACTGTACAGCTGGCATCATCTACCAGGTACTCAAAGACCCCAACCTAAAACTTAATGAAATGATCAAACTTCAGGAAGCCCTAGCCCGCATGGAATCCGTCATAGAGCGTAACAACCGGGAACCCTGGGACAAGCACGACTGCGCATAGAGTTACGTAAGCATCTTCACCACGCCCTCACAGCTGCATATGGTTGTGGGGGCTAGTGTTTTGTTGCGCAGTCGCGGGTGTCAAGCTTCGCCCTGCCCCCTGATATGTAATGCCTTCATTTTGCGCTGGAGCGTACGCAGGTTCAGCCCCAAGGCAGCAGCCGTTCTGCCCCGTTGCCAGTGACATTTTTCTAGTGTTTTGAGAATGAGCGCATGCTCAAGACGTCGTGTGGCATCTGCTAATGTCTGCCCTTCAGATGCTGATGGCAGAGGAAATTCTTCCGAGTCTAAAAATTCTGCAGCGCTTTCACCAAAGGTCGCATACCTGTCCAGAAAGTTGTGGAGTTCCCGCACATTGCCCGGCCAGTTATAACGCGACATGGCAAGACGTACCTGCCGCGTGAGCTGCAAATCAATACCATGGCGGGAACTCCAGGCATTTATCAGCAGGGGCAAATCCTCTTTACGTTCTCTGAGAGGAGGCAGGTTAATGGTCAATACATTGATGCGATAATAAAAATCTGCCCGGGCTTTTCCCTCACGAACCTGTGCTGCCAGGTCGCGATTGGTAGCAGCAATGAGCCTGAAGTTTGAACTCCGTGGTGCGGTACAGCCCAATGGCGTGTAACTCTTTGTTTCGAGCACACGTAAAAATTTCACTTGAAGGTTAACAGGTAATTCACCAATTTCATCGAGGAACAATGTACCGTTGTCCGCCGCTGTGATAAATCCTTCCTTGGCTGCGGTAGCACCGGTAAATGCCCCTTTTGCGTGCCCAAAGAATTCACTTTCGAGAAGGTTTTCCGGAATGGCACCGCAGTTCACAGGCACATACCCACCCTTGCGACCACTGTAGTTATGAATGGCCCTCGCCACAATATCCTTGCCGCAACCAGTTTCACCATAAATAATAACATTGGTATCCGTTTCCGCTGCCTTAAGTATCAGACCATACACCTTGTGCATGGCCTCACTCTTACCCACGATCTCGCCGAGGCTATCCGCTTGCTCCATACTCAACTTGAGCTGTCTATTTTCATCTTGAAGTGCCAACTCCTGAAATTTCTGTTCACTCACATCAAGCATGATGCCTTCAAGGTACAGAGGAACACCGTCTTCGCTATAAATGGCTTCGCCCTGGTCCCATATCCACTTGACACCCCCCTGCGGCAGTTGCAAGCGATATATCACCTGCCAGGGCTCATGTGCGACAACTTTGTCATAGATATGCTTGCGCATGCGTTCCAGATCAGCGGACACAGTCATACGTTCTACAGTATTCCAGCGCTTGTCGACCATCTCTGAAGCCGGAATGCCAAGCAGGTTTTCACTACCTGCGCTGGCATATTCAAGACGAAGTGTGAATCCCTCCTCTATCTTGCACCGGTATACCAGACCGGGCAATCTGTTGAGGAGCCTTTCTAATCTGGCCTGAACACGAATATTTTCCTGCTCGGTCTGCATGTTGCTCATAGGTTTTCTCCTGCGGCTGGTATCTGCCACATATTATTAGCGACAATATTGTCGTGTAATGCGACAATATTGTCATTATTTTTTGTATCCTGCCGTTGGGCTTCCTACAGTTACGCCGGACCTCCGTGCAATCTGACCGGTGTCAATCAACACCCTCCTGGCAAAGATATTCTGCAGCCACATATAACGGAACAACAGCGTATTGCTGCACGTCATATCAGCCTGATTATTCCAGGCTCAAAGCAAGCAGAAAATATGCCATAGACAAGCAAGCTGACAGCCAATACTCAGAATTTTGGTATGAAATATGCTGTATGGCACATCAATTCATTCGTATTTACCCAGAAGGAGCGTAGGACATGTCGCAGCAAGTTTCCGTTTCCCTCCAACGTCGCGGCTCAATTATCGACCTTGATATGGAAAGCACGGCCCTCGGCTGCATGCATGTAGACAACAGCACTATTCCCGAAGCAGAACGAGCCGGATCAGCAAAAAAATTGCTTGGTTCGTCGGTACTGTATTGCTATGTAGCCGCGTTGGACAAGGCCCTGGATACACGCGGAGCCAAGTATGAGAGCATTGATGCCAAGGCCACGGTTACAGCCGGCACCGACGACAAGGGACGCGGTCGTATATTGGGCATCACGCTGGATGTCATTGTCCGCATGGATGCTGATTTCGAAGAAATCTTTGACCGCGTAAGCAAGGTCATGCGTAACGGCTGCCTGATTTCAGCCTCGCTGGAACCGGCTTTCCCCGTGACATACAATTTACAGCTAGAATGCCCGGACGATTAAGGAGGCCGTCATGCGTATCACCATCATTGGCGGCGGTCCTGGCGGATATACTGCGGCGTTCGAAGCCGCACGTCGTGGATGTGAAGTCACGCTTATAGAGCAGGATTCCCTGGGCGGCACATGTCTGAACAGGGGATGCATCCCAACCAAGACTCTGCGTGCATGTGCCGATGCGTTAGCCACGGCCACACGCTTAACCGAATATGGCATACACGGATGTGGCGCTCCCAAGATAGATCTGGATGCCATGCGACTGCGCAAAGAAAAAGTCATTGCCACGCTCACGGGTGGTCTGGAGAAGACCTGTGCCCATTACAAGATCACATTGCTGCGTGGAACAGGGCGTGTCGTAGATGCCCACTCAGTCATAGTACGTAGTAAAAACGAAGAAAAACTCGTATCCGGCGATGCCGTGGTGATTGCGACCGGCTCTCAAGTTATGGAGCTCCCCGGCCTTTCCTTTGACCATAAAATTATATGCAGCAGCGATGACGTTCTACGGCTGACGCATATTCCTCGTCAGCTTGTCATAGTAGGCGGCGGCGTCATCGGCTGCGAGATGGCCTGCATTTACCGCACATTCGGCAGTGAAGTCACGGTAATCGAGGGACAGGATCGCTTGTTACCCTTACCATCCGTGGATCATGATGTGAGCACCCTGCTACAGCGGGAGATGCGCAAGCAAAAAATTAGGATACTTACCGGCAGAACCCTTAAAAATGTACATGTAGAAAACGGGACAGCTCTTAGCACCATTGCACTTTCACCCTTTGTGCCTGCGCCTGCCACAGATATTCCTGAAGAACCCGTGAAGGCTGACATGATACTTGTCACCGTGGGACGTAAGCCCGCCGTAGGCGGACTTGGCCTGCAAGAGGCTGGCGTAGCCGTAGACAAGCGTGGTTGGATCACTGTGGATGACCGGCTGCAAACTTCTGTGCCTGGCATATATGCCATAGGAGACATCCTCGGTCCCTCGCGTGTCATGCTGGCCCATGCAGCTGCCATGGAAGGCTTGTGCGTGGTGGACACGCTCTGCGGTACTACGCATACAATGCGTTATGATATCGTCCCCTCAGCTGTTTTCACTTCGCCAGAGATTGGAGAGGTAGGAATGAGTGAGGCTCAGGCACGGGAATGCTGCACAGATGTCGTTTGTGGTGTCACGCAGATGCGGGAGCTTGGCAAAGCCCAAGCCATGGGGGAGCTGCCAGGATTTTTTAAGATCGTTGCCGATGCACAAAACGGCCGTGTGCTGGGCGTGCACATTGTAGGGGCGCATGCCTCAGACATAATAGCTGAAGCTGGGCTGACTATGGCCGCCGGACTTGACGTGTACCGTCTGGCAGAAACCGTTCATGCCCATCCCACACTTGCTGAAGGATTGTACGAAACAGCACGCGCAACGTTGCACGCCATGCAACCAAACTACCGCTAAAGAGGAATACCATGAAATCACTCGACCAACTTATCCTGCCCACTGACTTGCGTTATCACAAGGAACACACGTGGATAAAAAATGATGGCGAAACCTGCCTTGTAGGCATCAGCGACTGTGCACAAGATCAGCTCGGCGAAGTAGCCTTTGTGGACATGCCCGAGCCCGGTACGCACTTCAATGCCAATGATGAATTCGGCACAGTAGAATCCCTGAAGTCCGTCAATGCACTGTTCATGCCCGTATCCGGCACTGTGGTGGAAAAGAACACCGCATTGGAGGATACCCCCACGCTTATCAATGCTTCCTGCTACAAAGAGGGCTGGATCATACGCATCAAAGCAGACGATGATACTGAGGCAGATGGTCTGCTCGACAGCGAGGCGTACAGGCAGGGGCTATAGCCTACACTGTCGGAAAGCTTTTACGGGCTGCCCGGCTGGCACAGGAGAGTATGGAGCAGCAACATATGGAGCATTGACACAGGTCGCAACTAGCGATCGCCATGCCCAAAAGCTGCAGCCTGTATAAAGGAGCCAAGATGACACAGACACATATTGAGGATTGGCCGGTCTCTCCTGTCGTCGATGCGGCATTTGTCGCACGGGAAAAACTACGACTGCGTTTCCGCCGTCAGGGTATTTTCACAGCTATTATGTCCGGTGTTGTTTACGGACTATTCACTGCCTTCATGGCACTGGCCATGGATCTTGGTATCTGGACTACCTGGAACAGCACTCATTCCGGCCTGACAGTCTTTGCCCAAACATATCTGCTAGGGACGCTGGGCTCGGGGATATTGTGCATGTTCGCTGCCATATGGTCATTAGTCATTCTCACATGCAGGGGTAAACTGGGCGATTTCTTCCGTAGCCTTGCCAGTCGGCCCGGCTGCATTGTGCTGAGTGTGGCGCTGATCGGCGGCCCGCTGGCCATGACCTGGTATGCCCTTGGGTTGCAGATGGCCGGTTCCATCATTGTGCCCATCAGCGCCCTGTGCACAGCTATTGGCGCAGTGCTGGGCCATATATTGTTCAAGCAGTATCTTACCACCCGCAAAACCCTCGGAGTATGTATCTGCCTTCTGGCGGGAATGCTCATTGGCAGCACAGGTTTGACAGATGATGCACAGCCGCAGCTTCTCCTTGGCATGGGCTTCGGCTTTCTTGCTGCATTTGCCTGGGGACTGGAAGGCTGCGTTGGGGGCTATGTGAGCGCCATTATTGACACAGAGATCAGCAATGCCATCCGCCAGCTGACTGCGGGCGTTGGCACTTTTTTCGTATTGGTGCCCATTCTGGGATATATGGGAGAAGCCGATACCTCTGCCATGATATGTGCCGCTCTGCGCGACGGTCC